>NZ_JAZBQR010000012.1:0-189793 GCF_036348395.1 Pseudomonas sp. AL 58 | reverse complement strand
GCCTGTTCCAGCAGCAGGCCGTTGTCGGCCACCGCATAGCGCTTGAGCGGGCCTTCGTGGTGCCACAGGTAGAGGTAGCCGCAACGCAGCCGGCGCGCCGCCATGGCATGGCTTTGCGGCACAACCCCAGGGTCGCAGCATGGGTGGCTGGCCCACTCCTCGGCCAGGGCGTAGCGCACTGGGACGACGAAGATCTCGGGCTGCGAGGCTTGGCAAAGCTCGACCGGGCTGTTGATGTCGACATGGGGGTGGGCCCTGGCGTCCCGCTCAGCATTGGCCAACTGGCAGACATAGGCTTTCTTTTCGGCGCTCATTCCATGCGCTCCTTGTTGTTGAGGGGCTGTGCTTGTCAGCGGGGCGCTGACCGCAAAGCGCCGAACGCTAGCAAAGATGCTTTGGGATTGATGTAGGGCGATTCCGAAAGTGTTGGTGCAGGCAGCGTGGCGCAGGTGCAGAAGGGCGTGTGGAGCGCAAAAACAAAAAAGCCCCGCAGTGTGCACTGCAGGGCTTTTGAGGGGCTGGCTCGACCTTAGACGATCGGGTCGCCGACGTGCAGGATCTTCATGCCATTGGTGCCACCGATGGTGTGGTAGCTGTCACCCTTGGTCAGGATGACCCAGTCGCCTTGCTCAACCACGCCACGCTGGATCAACTCGTCAACCGCGGCCTGGCTGACTTTGTCCGCTGGCAGGGCTGCTGGGTCGAACGCCACCGGGTACACGCCACGGAACATCGAGGCACGAGCCTGGGTGGCACGGTGTGGCGAGAAGGCAAAGATCGGCACCGAGGAGCGCAGGCGCGACATGATCAGTGGGGTGTAGCCACTTTCGGTGAGGGCGATGATCGCCTTGACACCCGGGAAGTGGTTGGCCGTGTACATGGCCGCCAGGGCGATGCTTTCGTCGCAGCGCTCAAAGCGGGTGTGCAGGCGGTGGCTGGACTTCTGGCTGGTCGGGTGTTTTTCCGCGCCCAGGCAGATGCGCGCCATGGCCTGGACGGCTTCGACCGGATAGGCACCGGCAGCACTTTCTGCCGAGAGCATCACCGCGTCAGTGTTGTCCAGTACGGCGTTGGCGACGTCGGACACTTCGGCACGGGTCGGCATCGGGTTCTGGATCATCGACTCCATCATCTGGGTGGCGACGATCACGGCCTTGTTGTTGCGGCGGGCATGCTGAATGATCTTCTTCTGGATCGCGATCAGTTCGGCGTCGCCGATTTCCACGCCCAGGTCACCCCGTGCCACCATGACCGCGTCGCTGGCGGCGATCAGGCCGTCGAGGGTTTCATCGTCGGCAACGGCTTCGGCACGTTCGATTTTTGCCACCAGCCAGGCCTTGCCGCCGGCTTCGTCACGCAGGCGACGGGCATACTGCATATCGCTGGCGTCACGCGGGAAGGACACGGCCAGGTAGTCCAGGTCCATCTCGGCAGCCAACTTGATGTCGGCTTTGTCTTTCTCGGTCAGGGCCGGGGCGGTCAGGCCACCGCCTCTGCGGTTGATGCCCTTGTGGTCAGACAGTGGGCCACCGATCAGCACGGAACAGTGCAGCGCATCCTCGGTAGCGGTTTCGACACGCATGACCACGCGGCCGTCGTCGAGCAGCAGTTCATCGCCGACGCCACAGTCCTTGACCAGGTCCGGGTAGTCGATACCGACGATGTCCTGGTTGCCCTCGGTCAGTGGGTGAGCCGTGGAGAAGGTGAAGCGATCGCCGACCTTGAGTTCGATCCGCTTGTTGGCGAACTTGGCGATACGAATTTTAGGGCCTTGCAGGTCGCCGAGCAGGGCCACATGGCGGCCGAGGCGGGCGGCGATTTCACGGATCAGCTGGGCGCGAGCCTTGTGCTCTGCGGGGCTGCCATGAGAGAAGTTCAGGCGCGCGACATCCAGACCGGCGAGGATCAGTTGCTCGATAACTTCCGGTGAATTACTGGCGGGGCCGAGGGTGGCGACAATTTTGGTACGGCGGATGGTCATGCACAGACTCCTTTAGTGAAGCGCTGCGAAAGGCTACTCCTGAAAAAGCCTGTAGTCATTGTTCCTGTGTACTACCTTGCAGGCGGAGTGCAGGTCGTTTGAACCGTAGGACGTGTGTCGGGTGGCTCGTCTTCAGATTTGCGGCCAAAAGCCGATACACTGCACATCACAGGAGAATCCCCCATGCGAGCCTTGATAGTCTTAGCCTTGGCGACCAGTGTCGTCGGCTGTACCCGCTGGTCGATGGACCACCATTTGAATAATGCCTACCGTGCCTATGATCGGGGTAACTGCGAGCGGGTGATGCTCGAGCTGTCCCAGGTCGACCGTACCAGCCGAGCCCGGCCGTTCGTACAGCCGGAAGTCGCGATGCTGCGGGGGCAATGCCTGGAGCGCCAGAAGCTCTACCCGGACGCGGTACAGACTTACCAGTACATCATTCAGCGTTACCCACAGAACGAATATGCGTTCCGTGCCCGGGCACGTTTGCAGACGCTGGAACGCCTTGGCCACTACCGCGCAGGTGAGGAGGCGATTACCCGCCCGGCAGCGGTTACCTCCTGGCGCTAGTGCGAAAGTACTAGGGTTCGATTGTGACGTATGGGGTATGTTGCGCTAGTCTTGTCATAGGCAAGCGCCTCCCCATCGGCAGTACTAGCGCGACCCTGCTCAAGGGTTTCCGACAGTGGTTCGAACCATGTTTACCGAGCGCCATATCGAGCGACACCAGCTCCCTTATTTCCTCAAAGTCTTCAACCGCCTTACCGATCAGCCTATTGGTTACTTGGGTAATGTGTCGGAAGACGGCCTGATGCTGATCAGCCAGCTGCCTCTGCTGGTGGGACCGGATTTCGAGTTGCAGATCCGTTTGCCCGGCATTGACGGTGCCCAGCACCTGATCAATCTGACGGCCAGTTGCCTCTGGTGCCATGAGGACCAGACGCCAGGCCACTACGACTCTGGCTTCATGCTGCTGCACCCTCCTCGTGAGTATGATCACCTGGTGCTTGCCCTGCGCAACTACTTCAGCTTCTACCCATTGAGCGCTTCGGCTTGAGGTAGACTCGGGGGATTTTCTGATCAGGGAATTCCCGTGAGCTCCAGCATCTTCTGGCACGACTACGAAACCACCGGCATCAACCCCCGTAGCGATCGCCCGTTGCAGGTTGCCGGTGTGCGCACTGACCTTGAGCTCAACGAGATCGAGGCGCCGGTCAACCTCTACTGTCGACCCAGTGACGATATTTTGCCGCACCCAGCGGCGTGCCTGATCACTGGCATTACGCCGCAGCACTTGGCCGATCATGGCCTTGGCGAAGCTGAGTTCATGACGCGCATTCATGCCGAGCTGGCGCGCCCGGGTACCTGTGGTGCGGGTTACAACACCTTGCGTTTTGACGACGAGGTCACGCGTTACAGCCTTTACCGTAACTTTTTCGACCCCTATGCCCGAGAGTGGCAAGGTGGCAATAGCCGTTGGGACCTGATCGACACGGTACGGGCCGCCTGCGCTTTACGCCCGGATGGCATCAATTGGCCTGAGCAGGACGGACGCATCAGCCTGAAGCTCGAACTGCTGACTGCCGCCAATGGTATCGATCACGGCCAGGCGCATGAGGCGTTGTCCGACGTGCGTGCCACTATTGCGATGGCAAGGTTGATCAGACAAAAACAACCGAAGCTATACGACTGGCTGTTTCAACTGCGTAGCAAGCAGAAAGTACTCGACCATATTCGATTGATGCAGCCCGTTGTACATATCTCCGGTCGCTTTTCCGCCGCGCGTAATTATCTGGGTGTGGTGTTGCCTTTAGCGTGGCACCCACGTAATCGCAATGCACTGATTGTCTGTGACCTGCACCTGGATCCCCAGCCTTTGCTGGAGGAAGAGGCCGAGGTAATACGCCAGCATTTATACACGCGCCGTGAGTCGTTAGCCGAGGGGCAGCTACCGGTACCCTTGAAGTTGATTCACATAAATCGTTGCCCGGTGATTGCACCGTTGTCGGTATTGCGCAATGAAGATCAGCAGCGCTTGGCGCTGGATATGCAGCTGTATCACGACAGGGCTGCTGAGCTGCAAGGTCATCAGGCGATTGTTCAAGATAAGTTGAAAACGGTTTATGCCTCCGAGGAATTTTCGTCCTGTGAAGACCCCGAACAGCAACTGTACGAGGGTTTTTTAGGCGAGCGTGATCGTCGCTTGTGCGAGCAGGTGCGCAGTGTTGATCCACAACAATTGGTGAGCGGGCAGTGGATGTTTGATGACGAACGCTTACCGGAGCTGTTGTTCCGTTATCGTGCCCGAAACTTTCCTGAGACCTTGAGTGCTGAAGAGCATCAACGTTGGGTCGAGTTCTGTCGACAGCGTTTGACGGACGAGGCCATGGGCGCGCCCAACACGCTGCCCGCCTTCGAACAGGCGCTGGAGGGCTGTTGGGCTCAGGCAACGGAGCAGCAGCGTGGATTGCTCGGTACGTGGCGTGAATATGTTCAGGCGCTGAAGGTGCGTTTACAGATGTAAAATATTGCGAACATAAAAAACGCCAGCATGCTGGCGTTTTTATTACAGGCATCAGTATATGCCGGTCGTGATTAACCGAGCAGCGTTGCCCAGCCTTCAACCATGTCGCCGCCCCACTTGGCTTTCCACTCTTTCAGTGTCTTGTGGTTGCCACCTTTGGTTTCGATGACTTCGCCGTTATGTGGGTTCTTGTATTGTTTGACCTTGCGCGCGCGCTTGGTACCGGTGGTTTTCACCGCGCCACGTGGTGCTTTGTTCAGTTTGGCTTCTGGGTCCAGCAGGGCAATGATGTCGCGCAGCGACTTTTGATACTCGCCCATCAGCTCGCGCAATTTGCCTTCGAACTCCAGCTCTTTCTGTAGTTTGTCGTCTTCCGACAGGTTTTTCAGACGGGCCTGCAGTTCTTTGATGGCTTCTTCTGTAGCGCGGTATTCGTTGATCAGGGACATGGGGCAATCCTTGGTGGAAAGGGAAACAGTGCCGCAATAATAGTCAGAGGTTTTCGTCAAGTAAACATTAAACTCGAAAATCACATGAACGCATTTTAATGTCTGGAATCTGTCAGGTAGAAATTTACAAACTTAAAGTGTCTTGGAACAAGTAACTTTTTGTCGCAGCTGGCGTAGCGCCAGTGGTCGAAGACCTTGCGGCCACCGTCCATCTGCCGACCCGGCAGTTGCAATCATTACTGCAGTTTTGCTGGGCAATCGTTAGAATGAGCACCTTTGCGAAGTTCTGGAGTCCATTTTCATGCGCACCTATCGGCTGGTGATTGCGTGCCCCGACCGCGTCGGCATCGTCGCCAAAGTCAGTAATTTCCTGGCGTCCTACAACGGCTGGATCAACGAAGCGAGCCACCATTCCGATGAATTGAGCGGCTGGTTCTTCATGCGTCACGAAATTCGCGCTGAAACCCTGCCGTTTGGTATCGAGGCTTTTCGCGAGGCCTTCGCGCCTATCGCAGAAGAGTTCTCCATGGTTTGGCGGATCACCGATACCGACCAGAAGAAGCGTGTGGTGTTGATGGCCAGTCGCGAGTCCCATTGCCTGGCCGACCTGCTTCACCGTTTTCACAGCAATGAACTGGATTGCGAGATTCCGTGCGTGATTTCCAACCACAACGACCTGCGCAGCATGGTTGAGTGGCACGGCATCCCGTTCTTCCATGTCCCTGTCGACCCTCAAGACAAGCAGCCTGCATTTGCCGAGGTTTCGCGCCTGGTCAAAGAGCATGCCGCCGATGTGGTCGTGCTGGCGCGCTACATGCAAATCCTGCCACCACAGTTGTGCCAGGAATATGCGCAGAAGGTGATCAATATTCACCACAGTTTCCTGCCGTCGTTCGTTGGCGCCAAGCCCTACCACCAGGCGGCAGTGCGCGGCGTGAAGCTGATCGGTGCAACCTGCCACTATGTCACTGAAGAGCTGGATGCCGGCCCGATCATTGAACAGGATGTGGTGCGCGTCAGCCATAGCGACACCATTGAAGACATGGTTCGTTTCGGCCGGGATGTCGAGAAGATGGTGCTGGCCCGTGGCCTGCGTTATCACCTGGAAGATCGCGTACTGGTGCACGGCAACAAAACCGTGGTGTTCAACTGATTCGGCGGTTTCGCGCGATTTCGGTATGAGCCATCCGTCCGCGCTTCGCGCCAGAGACTGCAGGTGTGGTCGGTTGGGTGTGCGGGGGGAGGGCAGGCAGCGACGGGCGTCGCTGCCTGCAGGTGGCGTTAAATGCGGAAGCTGCCGACCAGGTGTTTCAAGCGGGTAGCCTGTTGTTCCAGGTCTGAGCAGGCGCGCAGGGTCGATTGCAGGTTCTCGACACCTTCCTGGTTGAGCATGTTGATTTCATTGATGTCCATGTTGATCGAGTCGACAACCGCCGTCTGCTCTTCAGTGGCGGTAGCGACCGATTGGTTCATGCCGTCAATCTCGCCGATGCGCTGTGTCACGCTGCTCAGGCGCTCGCCTGCCTGGTTGGCGATCGACACGCTGTCCTGGCTGTGGCGCTGGCTCTGACTCATGGTGTCAACCGACTCACGGGCGCCAACCTGCAACTCCTCAATCATGTTCTGCACCTGTTGTGCCGACTCTTGCGTGCGGTGTGCCAGGTTGCGGACTTCATCAGCAACCACCGCAAAACCACGACCGGCCTCGCCGGCTCGCGCAGCTTCGATCGCTGCGTTGAGTGCCAGCAGGTTGGTTTGCTGCGAGATGCTGGTGATGACTTCAAGGATTTGGCCAATGTTGACCGTCTTGTTGTTGAGCGTCTCGATGTGGGCGCTGGACGTGCAGATCAGGTCAGACAGGCGATTCATGGCCTGGATATTGCGGTCGACCACCTGCTGACCTTCTTCGGCCAGGTGCCGTGCAGAACTGGCCTGTTGTGAGGCCTGCGCAGCGTTATGGGCGATTTCCTGGGCGGCGGCACCCAACTGATTGATTGCTGCGGCAACGCTGTTGGTGCGGTTGGACTGTTCGTCAGAGTTGACCATCGACGAGTTTGAGGCGCTGATTACACGCAATGCCACTTCATTGACCTGTTGGGTCGCCGAAGACACTTCGCGAATAGAGCCGTGGATGCGCTCGACGAAACGGTTGAATGCCTTGCCCAGGGTGCCGAACTCATCGTGGTTGTGAATGTTCAGGCGTTTTGTCAGGTCACCTTCACCTTCAGCGATGTCTTCCATTGCCTTGGTCATGATGTTCAAGGGTTGCAACAGCATGCGAATCAGCAGGCCTAGCAGGGCGATGATGATAACGATGGCGACCAGGGTGGCGATGATCGCCGAGGTGCGGAATTTGCTGAGCATGGCATAGGCTTTCTCCTTGTCGATGGACAGGCCGATGTACCAGTTGGCTGACGGCAGGCCTTTGACTGGCGCAAAGCTCAGTACGCGGGTGCGGCCGTTAAGCTCGACTTCGCTCATTTCCTTGGTGAGGCTTGGGGTGTTCTGCGGGAACAGGTCCGACAGTGACTTCATCACCAGGTTTTTGTCGGGGTGCACCAGGATTTTGCCCTGATCGTTCACCAGGAAGGCATAGCCCATGCCGCCAAAGTTCAGCGAATTGATGATCTCTGTCAGGCCGTCGAGGGCCAGGTCACCGCCGACCACGCCGATATTACGGGCTGCCGTGACCACCACGGAAATCACCATCTTGCCGGTGCTGGCGTCGATGTAAGGTTCGGTCAGGATCGGGCCATTGGCTGCCAGGCCATCCTTGTACCAAGGGCGAACACGTGGGTCGTAACCGTCGGGCATCTTGGTCAGCGGACGAATGGTGAAGCCACCATTGATGTCGCCCAGGTAAACCGTCAGGAAGCTTGAAACAAGCGATTGTTGGCCGAGTATCGTGCCGATGGCTTCTTGATTGGGGAAGGCGGCGATGTTCTGGGCCGCGTTTTGTACCAGCAGAATACGACCGTCAAACAGGTTCTTGATGTTGGTCGATGTGGATTCGCCCATTTCCTCAAGATAGTTTTTCAGATCATCGCGAATCGCATTACGCTGCAGGTAATCGTTGTACAAGGTAAAGAGGGCGAAGGCGATCATGACGATCAATGAAGCGGCCATTAGGATCTTATGGCTGAAACGGAGGCTTTTGTTCATAACGTATATGTCCGCTAAGGTCTTCTAATCCGGGTCTGTCGCACAAAGAACAGCTTCAAAGCAGTGCAGGGGCCGATGTCCTTGTCGGGTCTTTTTCTGGCTTTTGGTGCGGTGCATCACACCTAGCTATCGACCGCTTTCATGCAAAGCTTGAATAGAGGAAGAAAAAATAATGACTGACTCCGCACACGTCGTACTGGGCGCAGATGTTGATGGTCAGCCCGTCGTTCAGGCGCTGCGTCTGACCAACCGTCACGGGCTGGTGGCGGGTGCCACGGGTACCGGAAAGACCGTGACGTTACAGCACTTGGCCGAGGCTTTTAGCGACGCGGGTGTGGCGGTGTTTGCCGCCGATGTCAAAGGTGACTTGTGCGGCCTCGGCGCAGAGGGCGATCCGCAGGGGAAAGTCGCCGAGCGCATCGCCTCGATGCCGTGGCTTGAGCATCGCCCGCAGGCCTACCCGGTTACCTTGTGGGATGTTCACGGCCAGTCGGGCCACCCCTTGCGCACGACGCTCAGCGAGATGGGGCCGCTACTGTTGGGTAACTTGCTGGAGCTGACAGACAGCCAGCAAGCCGCGCTGTATGCCGCGTTCAAGGTGGCGGATCGAGAAGGGTTACTGCTTCTTGACCTCAAGGACCTCAAGGCACTGCTTGCGCACTTGAAGGACAATCCGCAGGTATTGGGCGACGATGCGGCATTGATGACCAGCGGCTCCAGCCAGGCGCTCTTGCGTCGTCTGGCCAGTCTTGAGCAGCAGGGCGCCGAGGCGCTGTTTGGTGAGCCTGCGCTGCAACTGGAAGACCTTTTTCAGCCGGCTGCCGATGGGCGCGGGCGTATCCACCTGCTGGATGCCAGTCGTCTGGTGCATGAGGCGCCAAAGGTGTATGCAACCTTCCTGCTCTGGCTCCTGGCCGAACTGTTTGAGCAGTTACCTGAGCGTGGCGACGCAGACAAACCCCTGTTGGCGTTGTTCTTTGATGAGGCGCACCTGTTGTTCAGCGGAACGCCAAAGGCATTGCAAGAACGCTTGGAGCAGGTGGTTCGGTTGATCCGCTCCAAAGGCGTTGGGGTCTACTTTGTTACCCAGTCGCCGGGAGATCTGCCTGACGATGTTCTGGCTCAGTTGGGGTTGCGTATCCAGCATGGCTTGCGTGCATTTACCACCAAAGAGCAGAAATCGCTCAAGGCCGTAGCGGATGGCTTTCGGCCTAATCCGGCGTTTGACACGCTTTCAGTGCTCACGGAGCTTGAGATCGGGGAAGCATTGGTGGGAACCCTGCAGGAGAAGGGAACGCCCGGGATGGTTCAGCGTGTGCGGATTGCGCCACCGCAGTCACGTATCGGGCCATTGAGTGACGCACAGCGAGCACATCTGATTGCAACTTCGCCGCTGGCTGGTCGTTACGATAAGCCGATAGACCGCGAATCGGCTTATGAAATGTTGTCGGCACGTAAAGGTACTGCGCCGGTGCCGGAGCAGGTGTCTGCAGCCAGTGAGGACAGTTTTGCCGATAAAGCCGGTGAGTTTTTACAGAGTGCTGCAGGGCAGGCGATCAAGTCGGCAGTGCGCCAGGCGGCCGGTCAGTTGGGGCGGCAGTTGGTAAGGGGGCTGATGGGGTCGTTGCTGGGGAGTAAGCGCCGCTAGTGCTGGGGAGCTTTCAAGCATAAGAAAGGCGCCGTGAGGCGCCTTTCTTTACTGTGCGGCTACGGGTCAGGCGATGGCTTTGGATGCCAGCCAGAACAGCCCGGCTGCCAGCGACATCGATGCTGGCAAGGTCAATACCCAGGCCAGAAGGATGGTGCGGACAGTGCCGCCTTGCAGGCCGCTCTTGTTCGCGACCATGGTGCCGGCAACGCCAGAGGACAGTACATGGGTGGTCGACACGGGCAGGCTGAACACGTTGGCCATGCCGATGGCGCAGGCTGCGGTGATCTGTGCCGACATGCCCTGGGCGTAGGTCATGCCTTGCTTGCCGATTTTTTCGCCAATGGTCAGTACAACCCGTTTCCAGCCAACCATGGTCCCGACACCCAGTGCCAGGGCGACAGCCAGGATTACCCAGAACGGCGCGTACTCGGTGGTGGCGGTGAGGTCTTTACGCAGCTTCTCCAGGTCGGCTTTTTCACGCGCTTGCAGGTTCGGCAGCTTGCCGACCTTCTTCGCGGTGTCGTCCAGGCAAAGCAGGTAGCGTCGCACTTCGACGCGCTTTTCAGGCGACAGCGAGTGGTAGTCGGAGACGCCCGCGAGCGATTGTGTCAGGGCATTGATGGTCGGTTCGGTCTGCTGCGGGTTGCAACTGAACTGCTCCGGCAGGTCGCCATTCTTTGCCTTGCCCAGTGCGAGGAACTCGCCAAGGGTAGCGTTGTTGCGCTGATAGAACTGGCTCAGGTGCAGGGTTGCGTCGCGGGTGCGCTCGATCTGGTAGGTGGTGCTGTTCAGGTCGAGGACGAACTGCGCCGGGACGATGCCGATCAGTACCAGCATGATCAGGCCAATACCTTTCTGGCCGTCGTTGGAACCGTGTACAAAGCTGACGCCCATGGCTGAAATGACCAATACCAGGCGGTTCCAGAACGGTGGGTGTTTCTTGTCGTCGACCTGGCGGCGTGTCTCCGGAGTCTTGTGCATCTTCGACAGCGGGCGCCACCATTTCAGGGCAAGCAGCACCAGTGCGGCGACCAGGAAGCCGGCCATTGGCGACAATACCAGCGACATGGCGATATCGATTGCTTTCTGCCAGTTGACGCCATCACCCAGCGGAATGTCGTTGAGCATCGCGTTGGCCAGGCCTACGCCCAGGATCGAGCCGATCAGGGTATGGGAGCTGGATGCCGGAATCCCGAAGTACCAGGTGCCCAGGTTCCAGGTGATCGCCGCGGCTAGCAGCGAAAAGACCATGGCCAGGCCGTGACCGGTGTTCACATTGATCAGCAGTTCTACCGGCAGCAGGTGGACGATGGCGTAAGCCACCCCGACGCCGCCGAGCAGAACACCGAGAAAGTTGAACACGCCGGAAAAGAACACGGCCAGGTGCGGTGGCATGGCTTTGGTATAGATGACTGTGGCAACCGCGTTGGCGGTGTCATGAAAGCCATTGATGAACTCGAATGCGAGCACGAAGGTCAAGGCAAGCAGCAGGCTTACCAGGACCCAGGCATCAAGTCCGCTGAATAATTCGATCATGAAGGTTTTCTGACCCGGTCATAAGGGGGCGCGATTATGCCAGAAATCATCGGTAATCGATGCACTAGCTGCTGGTCGGTAAGTACCTGTCCAGCGATGGATCGCGACGGTGAAAAAAGAGGGTTTGCGGGTTCAGGCGGATAAATTTCGGTGAAATTGCGGTTAAATTCCGCGAAATCAAGGATTTTAAACGAGCTCAAAAAAATCATACGTTTGTATGAAATTTGTGAGATTACGTAACCGTTAACTGATCCAGCGCAAGACTCCTCCAGCTATGGCGCTGCACTCATACCCGATAAGAGCCCTCAGGGCAAGGCGGGTAGGCGGTTTGAAAACGATGCTAAGGCTCCTCGGCCTTGAGCTCCTTTTCCATTTTCTGCAGTTCCTGGGCAAATGCCTGGTCAAGAACGCTGGCGCGTTTGCGCCACGGTTTGCGTTCCGGGTCGGGCTGGGCCGCGTAGGTGGTTACTTCACCACCGTAAACTTCCTTGTAACGTTGTTCCTGGCGCTCAAGTTCCGCGCGCAGTTCATCTTTCGTCACAGTTGTTACCTGATAGTTGAAATGACACTCTGGTGTTAAGGCGGATGCTGTCCCGCAGGCAGGCTTCATACGCGACAATTGTGTATGAAACACCGTGGGCAGTCCGGGGTATTTCCGGGTAAACGGATGACCACGCGTATTTTGAAGCTTTCAAGGCGCTGTCGTCGAGCCGTTGAGCACATTTGCATGAGGCTCGAGTGACGGCGTGCACTACCGTGTCATCCAAACGTAAGTTGGATTATAGCAAGTGAGTTGAATAACTCTATCGTTCGGTACTGCCTCGGCTGCAACAACAAAGTTCTGTTGCGCATTCATGAACGTAAATGATGATCGTCCATACATGCGCTGAACGGGTTGTTGAGTCGCTGCAAAAAATAAAAAACGGCCTCGCTTCGAGAGCAAGGCCGTGCCTGGGACTTCTACGGTGGGTACCTGACCAGTCTCTCCAAGAAGCCACATGGTGGCTGGAGAAAGGTATAAGCAATTGTGGGGTGCGGTCAATTGCGATTATCGGTCGATGGTTCGATAATCGCACTCGTGAGCGTTTTGCCGAGGTAAGCCATGAACGACGAACTACAGCCTAAAGGGCCAGGACTCAACGACCAGCTGCGAAGCTCCTTTGCTTCGTTGGCACCCCCGATCGTGGCTTCGCCGGCCAAGCGCATCCAGGCATTTACTGGCGACCCGGACTTTATGACTTCGTTGGCCAGGGGGCTGGCGGTCGTGCAGGCTTTTCAGGAGCGCAAGCGCCATCTGACCATTGCCCAGATCAGTCACCGTACCGAGATCCCCCGTGCTGCGGTGCGCCGCTGCCTGCATACCTTGATCAAACTAGGGTATGCGACCACGGACGGCCGTACCTATTCGCTGCTTCCCAAAGTGCTGACCCTGGGGCATGCCTACCTGTCGTCCACGCCGTTGGCAGTGTCGGCCCAGCCATATCTGGACCGTATGAGCGACCAGTTGCATGAAGCCTGCAACATGGCCACGCTGGAAGGCGACGATATCCTGTACATCGCGCGTTCGGCCACGGTACAGCGGCTGATTTCAGTGGACCTGTCGGTGGGCGGACGGCTACCGGCTTATTGCACCTCGATGGGCAGGATCCTGCTGGCGGCACTTGACGATGCCACCTTGCATGAGTACCTGGAACACGCGGATCTACAGGCCAAGACCAGCCGAACCATTCGTGATCCAGAGGCGCTGCTTGAATGCTTGCAGCAGGTTCGCCAGCAAGGCTGGTGTATTGTCGATCAGGAGTTGGAGCAGGGCCTGCGCTCGATCGCTGTACCGGTCTACGATTCGTCGGGCCAGGTGCTGGCAGCCTTGAATGTCAGTACACATGCCGGGCGTGTCAGTCGCAGCGAACTGGAACAGCGGTTCCTGCCCATCATGTTGGCGGCCAGTCGTGATCTGAGTGCGCAACTGTTCGCTTGAGTGGGCTGTTCAATGTTGTTCGATAAACGCACAGAGTTGCGTTTGTCGAATTGCGCGGTATCGGGTGCCTGATTAATGTCCCTCGCATCGAGTAGCCCGACTGCTCGAACATAATAATGAGCGAGAGGCCAAGCCCCATGAATACTATCCTTCCTGTTCCCGCACGCCTGTCCGACCGCGTCCTGCGCGAAAGCTGAGCCCCCGAAAAGACTGCGTCCTCCAACCGCCTGTGCCGTTTACGCGCGCATGCGTACTTTCACGCATTTTTTCTGGATAACAATAATGAACAGTCCTCAAGCTTCAGTTGGAAACTGCCTTGATGTGCAGTCCTTCATCAATGCACAACCCCTCTCACGCTACCAATGGCGTGTGGTTGTTCTGTGTTTCTTGATCGTTTTCCTGGATGGTTTGGATACCGCCGCCATGGGCTTTATCGCGCCCGCGTTATCCCAGGATTGGGGTATCGACCGTGCCAGCCTGGGGCCGGTCATGAGTGCCGCGTTGATCGGCATGGTTTTCGGCGCCTTGGGTTCTGGCCCGCTGGCTGATCGTTTTGGGCGCAAGGTAGTGCTGGTGGGGGCAGTGATTCTGTTTGGTGCCTTCAGCCTTGCTTCGGCGTATAGCAGCAATGTCGATCAGTTGCTGGTGCTGCGCTTCCTGACAGGCCTGGGGCTTGGTGCCGGTATGCCCAATGCCACAACGCTGCTGTCTGAGTACACCCCTGAGCGGCACAAGTCGCTGCTGGTCACCAGCATGTTCTGTGGTTTCAACCTGGGCATGGCCGGTGGTGGTTTTATTTCTGCCAAGCTGATTCCCGTGTTTGGCTGGCATAGCCTGCTGCTGATTGGGGGTGTTCTGCCCTTGCTGTTGGCGTTGGTGCTGCTGGCCTGGTTACCGGAGTCAGCGCGTTACCTGGTAGTTCGCAACCGTGGTAACGACAAAGTACGCAAGACCCTTTCCCCCATTGACCCGGTTACGGTCGCCCAGGCCGCAAGCTTCAGTGTTCCTGAGCAGAAAACGGTCAAGGCGCGCAATGTGTTCGCGGTGATTTTCTCCGGAACCTACAGCGTTGGCACCCTGCTGTTGTGGCTCACTTACTTCATGGGCCTGGTGATCGTGTACCTGCTGACCAGTTGGTTGCCGACCCTGATGCGCGAAAGTGGCGCCAGCATGGAGCAGGCAGCGTTCATTGGTGCGCTGTTCCAGTTTGGTGGTGTGCTGAGCGCCGTCGCGGTGGGTTGGGCGATGGACCGTTTCAACCCGCACAAGGTCATCGGCGTGTTCTACCTGCTGGCAGGCGTCTTTGCCTACGCAGTAGGGCAGAGCCTTGGCGATATCACCCTGTTGGCGACGCTGGTATTGATTGCGGGCATGTGCGTCAACGGTGCGCAATCGGCCATGCCGTCGTTGGCAGCGCGTTTCTACCCAACCCAGGGGCGTGCCACAGGCGTGTCGTGGATGCTGGGTATCGGTCGGTTCGGCGCGATCCTCGGTGCCTGGATGGGTGCAACGCTGCTAGGGCTTGGCTGGAACTTCGAGCAGGTACTGACCGCATTGGTGATCCCTGCTGGCCTGGCCACGGTGGCGGTGATCATGAAGGGCCTGGTTAGCCACGCTGACGCGACCTGATAGCGCATTGCGGCCGATCCTCGACAGGGTCGGCCGCTGATTGTTCCCTCCATTCCCCACCCTGCAGGCGTTGCCTGTGGGAGCGCGCAAGCAGTGATCGGAGTAGGAACAATCGGTTCGATTATCGAACGCTTAGTCGATTATCGGATTGAACCGCGTTCTGGACGGCCTTAATCTGAGGTCAATCCTCCCTCGACTTCAGCGACTACCAGGAGTCTGTAATGGCTGAAATCCTCTCGCTCCACGACGCCGTGAAGCAGTTCGTCAACGATGGCGACAGCGTCGCTCTCGAAGGCTTCACACATTTGATCCCGACCGCGGCCGGTCATGAAATCATTCGTCAGGGCAAGAAGAATCTGAGCCTGGTTCGTATGACGCCTGACTTGATCTACGATCAATTGATCGGTGCCGGTTGTGCAAGGAAACTGATCTTCTCCTGGGGCGGTAACCCAGGTGTAGGTTCCTTGCACCGCCTGCGCGATGCAGTGGAAAAACAATGGCCGCAGGCCATGGAAATCGAAGAGCACAGCCACGCCGACCTGGCCAACGCCTATGTTGCAGGTGCTTCCGGTCTGCCATTTGCAGTGTTGCGTGCTTACGCCGGCTCTGACCTGCCGAAGGTCAACCCGCTGATCAAGAGTGTCACCTGCCCGTTCACCGGTGAAGTGCTGGCTGCGGTGCCGTCGGTACGCCCCGATGTCACGGTGATTCACGCGCAGAAAGCCGACCGCAAGGGCAACGTGCTGCTGTGGGGCATCCTCGGTGTACAGAAGGAGGCCGCCCTGGCTGCCAAGCGCTGCATCGTCACCGTCGAAGAGATCGTCGACGACCTGAATGCGCCGATGAACGCTTGCGTTCTGCCGACCTGGGCTCTGTCTGCTGTCTGCCTGGTTCCTGGGGGCGCGCACCCGTCCTATGCCCATGGCTACTACGAGCGTGACAACCGTTTCTACCAGGCCTGGGACCCTATCGCCCGCAGCCGTGAGACCTTCACCGCCTGGATCGATGAATACATCCGCGGTACTGCTGATTTCAACGCGTTCAAGGCAAAACTGGCCAGCGCTTCGGAGGCTGAATAATGAGCTACTCCACCAATGAAATGATGACCGTCGCCGCAGCACGTCGTCTGCGCAATGGTGCCGTATGCTTCGTTGGCATTGGCCTGCCATCCAAGGCCGCCAACCTGGCGCGGCTGACCTCGTCCCCGGACGTGGTACTGATTTATGAGTCGGGCCCGATTGGTGCCAAGCCGACTGTCCTGCCGCTGTCCATCGGTGACGGTGAACTGGCCGAGACCGCTGATACCGTTGTGCCGACCGGCGAAATTTTCCGCTACTGGCTGCAGGGCGGGCGTATTGACGTGGGCTTCCTCGGTGCTGCCCAGGTCGACCGCTTCGGCAACATCAACACCACGGTGGTGGGTGATTACCATCAACCCAAGGTTCGCCTGCCAGGTGCAGGTGGCGCACCAGAAATTGCCGGCTCCGCCAAACAAGTGCTGATCATCCTCAAGCAGTCGTCGCGTGCGTTCGTCGACAAGCTGGACTTCATCACCTCAGTCGGTCATGGCGAAGGCGGTGACTCGCGCAAACGCCTGGGGCTGCCAGGTGAAGGGCCGGTAGGCATCATCACCGACCTGTGCATCATGGAACCGGAAGCGGGTACCAACGAGTTTGTGGTGACCTCGATCCACCCGGGTGTTACCCGTGAACAGATTATCGCCGCGACTGGCTGGCCGATCCGTTTTGCCGAAAACGTAGCGCAGACTGCCGAGCCTAGCGAAGTTGAACTGACTGCCCTGCGTGATCTGGAAGCGCGTACGGCGGCCGCTCATGGCCAAGCCCCAGGAGAAGCCTAATGCGTGACGTCTTTATTTGCGATGCAATTCGTACCCCCATCGGTCGTTTCGGTGGCGGTTTGGCCAGTGTGCGTGCCGATGACCTGGCAGCCGTGCCGCTCAAGGCGCTGATCGAACGCAACCCGTCGGTACAGTGGGACCAGATCGATGAAGTGTTCCTGGGCTGCGCCAACCAGGCCGGCGAAGACAACCGCAACGTTGCCCGTATGGCACTGTTGCTGGCTGGCCTGCCGGACAGTGTGCCGGGTGTAACCCTTAACCGCCTCTGTGCCTCGGGCATGGATGCGGTCGGTACAGCCTTCCGCGCCATTGCCAGCGGCGAGATGGAACTGGCAATTGCCGGTGGCGTCGAGTCGATGTCGCGTGCCCCGTTCGTCATGGGCAAGGCCGATAGCGCCTACTCGCGCAACATGAAGCTGGAAGACACCACCATTGGCTGGCGCTTCATCAACCCGTTGATGAAAGCCCAGTACGGTGTCGATGCCATGCCGCAGACTGCCGACAACGTAGCAGATGACTATCAGGTGTCGCGTGCCGATCAGGACGCCTTTGCCCTGCGCAGTCAGCAGCGTACCGCCCAGGCCCAGGCCGCCGGCTTCTTCGCCGAGGAAATCGTGCCGGTGCGTATTGCGCACAAGAAGGGCGAGACGGTTGTCGAGCAGGACGAACACCCGCGTGCCGATACCACGCTGGAAGCACTGACCAGGCTCAAGCCGGTCAATGGTCCGGACAAGACGGTTACCGCAGGCAACGCTTCGGGCGTCAACGATGGTGCCGCAGCGATGATCCTGGCATCAGCCGAAGCAGTGAAAAAACACGGCCTGACGCCGCGTGCGCGCGTGCTGGGCATGGCCAGTGCCGGTGTTGCACCTCGTGTCATGGGTATTGGTCCGGTGCCTGCTGTGCGCAAGCTGGTCGAGCGTCTTGGCCTGGCCGTGACCGACTTCGACGTCATCGAGCTCAACGAGGCCTTCGCCAGCCAAGGCTTGGCTGTACTGCGTGAGTTGGGGCTGGCGGACGATGCACCGCAGGTCAACCCCAACGGCGGCGCCATCGCCTTGGGGCATCCATTGGGCATGAGTGGCGCGCGCTTGATTCTGACCGCGCTGCACCAACTTGAAAAAACCGGTGGCCGTAAAGGCCTGGCAACCATGTGTGTAGGGGTTGGCCAAGGCTTGGCGCTGGCGATCGAGCGCGTGTAAACCAATGACCTCATCGCCCGGCCTCCACGCAAGGTCTGGGTGATGGGGTGATTGTTATGTGGAGCTAGGGTGTTGCCAAGCCTGTCTAGACTTTCATAACCCTCCAAGAGTAAGTAGCCATGACTTCTGTTCGCTACATTGTGCAGTTACTCACTACTCAGCCCGCGTCTGCCGAATCAGGCGGCCTGTTTGCATAACGATCATTGATCTACTGGCGTACCCTTGGCGGTGCGTTTTGTTGAAGGACCTGCCATGACTCAACGACCGGGCAACCAATTGTTCGATGCCTATTTCACAGCACCTGCCATGCGTGAGGTATTTTCCGACCGTGGTCGAGTGCAGGGCATGCTTGATTTTGAAGCCGCGCTGGCCCGTGCCGAAGCCGCTGTCGGGGTTATCCCGCAGGAGGCGGTAGCGCCCATAGAAGCGGCCTGCCAGGCCGATCATTACGATTTCGGCGCCTTGGCTGAAGCCATCGCCGTGGCCGGTAACTCGGCAATTCCATTGGTAAAGGCATTGGGCAAGGTGATCGCCAGTGACGTGCCACAAGCCGAGCGTTTCGTTCACCTCGGCGCTACCAGCCAGGACGCGATGGACACCGGCCTGGTGCTGCAACTGCGTGATGCGCTGGGCCTGATCGAAGCAGACCTCGCACAGCTGTGCGAGGCGCTAGCACGCCAAGCCCTGGCCCATGCCGATACGCCACTGGCCGGACGCACCTGGCTGCAACATGCCACCCCGGTGACGCTGGGAATGAAAATCGCCGGCACCTTGGGTGCCCTGACGCGGCACCGTCAACGCTTGCAGGAACTCAAGCCTCGGGTCTTCTGCCTTCAGTTCGGTGGGGCTTCTGGCACCTTGGCTGCCTTGGGGGAACAGGGTTTACGGGTTGCCGACGCTCTGGCTGAGCAGTTGCACCTGAGCCTGCCCGAGCAGCCCTGGCACACTCAACGGGATCGCCTGGTGGAGTTTGCTTCCGTGCTTGCGTTGATCGCCGGCACCCTGGGCAAGTTGGGCCGGGATGTCAGCCTGTTGATGCAAACCGAAGCGGCCGAAGTGTTTGAGCCTTCTGCTCCGGGCAAGGGCGGCTCCTCGACCATGCCGCACAAGCGCAACCCGGTGGGAGCCGCAGTTTTGATCGGTGCCGCGACGCGCGTGCCAGGCTTGTTATCGACCTTGTTCAGCGCGATGCCTCAGGAGCATGAGCGCAGCCTGGGCCTGTGGCATGCCGAATGGGAAACACTGCCGGAGATCTGCTGCCTGGTGTCCGGTGCCTTGCGTCAGGCGCAGATTCTGGCCGATGGCCTGGAGGTCGATGCCGAACGGATGCGTCGCAATCTGGAGCTTACCCAAGGCCTGGTCTTGGCTGAGGCGGTGAGTATCGTGCTGGCGCAACGCTTGGGGCGTGACCATGCCCACCACCTGCTGGAGAGCTGCTGCAAGCGTGCAGTGGCTGAACAACGCCACCTGCGCGCGGTGCTCGGCGACGATCCGCAGGTGAGCGCCGAACTGTCGGCAGACGAGCTCGATCGTCTGCTGGACCCTGCACACTACCTCGGCCAGGCGCGTGCCTGGGTTGAACGTGCAGTGGCTGAACATACCCGACTGAGTGCCTGAAGGAGACTTTTGTGGCTAGCGTACAACTTGCCGATGGCGTACTGAACTATCAACTCGATGGCCCGGAAGGGGCGCCGGTACTGGTGTTGTCCAACTCACTGGGCACCAACCTGCACATGTGGGACACCCAACTGCCAGCGCTTACCGCGCACTTTCGCGTATTGCGTTACGACACCCGTGGTCATGGCCAGTCGTTGGTGACCGAGGGCCCCTACAGCATTGAACAACTGGGGCGGGACGTGTTGGCCTTGCTCGATGCCCTGCAGATCGAGCGTGCACATTTCTGTGGCCTGTCCATGGGCGGCCTGATCGGCCAATGGCTGGGTATAAATGCCGGCCATCGTCTGAACCGACTGATCGTCTGCAACACGGCGGCCAAGATTGCTACGCCAGAGGTCTGGAACCCACGGATCGAAACCGTGCTGCGTGATGGTCAGGCCGCCATGGTTGGCCTGCGTGACGCGTCCATTGAGCGTTGGTTCACCCCGGCCTACGCGGCGTCCCACCCTGATCAGGCCAAACGCATCACCGACATGCTCGCGGCCACCTCGCCGCAGGGCTACGCGGCCAACTGCGCTGCGGTGCGCGATGCCGATTTCCGCGACCAATTGGGCGAGATCAAAGTCCCTATGCTGGTGATTTCCGGCAGCGCCGACGCGGTGACTCCACCGTCTGGTGGCCTGTTTATCCGGGACAACGTGGAGGGTGCCGAATACGCTGAGTTCCATGCTGCGCACCTGTCCAACGTTGAAGTGGGCGAACCGTTCAGTCGTTGCGTCATTGACTTTCTGTTGGCCCGTTGAGGAGTTAGGTGTGGACGAGAAACAGCGTTACGAAGAAGGTATGAAGGTCCGTCGTGCCGTGCTGGGCGACGCACACGTCGATCGCAGCCTGAACAACCTGACGGCCTTCAATAGCGAGTTCCAGGAAATGATCACCCGTCATGCCTGGGGCGATATCTGGACCCGTCCGGGTTTGCCGCGGCATACCCGTAGCCTGATCACCATTGCGATGTTGATCGGCATGAACCGTAATGACGAGCTGAAGCTGCATTTGCGTGCGGCGGCCAATAATGGCGTCACCCGCGACGAAATCAAGGAAGTGCTGATGCAGAGCGCTATCTATTGCGGGATTCCAGCGGCCAATGCCACCTTCCACCTGGCAGAGTCAGTGTGGGATGAGCTGGGGGTTGAGTCGCGCGAGTGACCTCGACGACCTGAAAAAACGGCGCCTGCACATAGACGTTCCCGCGTCTGTTGCAGGCGCTGGCCTTTACAGCACCATGTCCTTCTAACGCCTGGTCACCGGCCCGGCGCTGCCTTCCACAGCCGCTTTCAGGTCGGGCCGCAGCCCAAGCATGAAAGCCGCTTCTGCGACGATGAACAGCGGTCCGATGATCAGCCCGCTGATGTCATCGACAAACGCCGGTTTGCGCCTTTCGTAATAATGTCCGACGAACTGGATGGCCCAGCCTGCCACGAACAGCCCCAATCCTGCGCTAAACCAGACGGCAGTGCTTTGTGCTGCCAGCCGCTCGCCAGCCCATAGGCACAGACCGAGCAGTGCGCCCATCACCAGGCCAAAGTGTGTGTCCAGTCGCAGGTAAAACCAGGCCGAAGCAGAGGCCACCAGCAGTGCAGGTGACAGCCACATCCCCATCAGCGACAGGCCCGGGCGCGACAGCAGTACCGTCACTGCAACAACAATCAGCGGGATACCAATGAAATGCGTGGCGATGTTGCGTGGATCACGGTGATACGCAGCGTATTGACTGAGGTATGTGGCGAGGTTTTTCATTGTAGTTCCTCCCGTCGAGCGTCAAATGAATAACCGTCATACCTGGCGTATGCAGCCGATTCAAGGCCACAGGTGTGAGCGGTTGCGCATTTCTGTGCAGGATAGCGTGCTACAGGGGAGGGGGAGCGGCGTGCGGGGATTTAACGGGATCAAGGTTCTCGCCCCGGTTCGCCTCAAACAGCTGGCGAACCGTGGCGGAACCTCGACAGGCTAGACGTTGCGGTGCTTACAGAATACCGATCGGGTAGCTGACGATCAGGCGGTTCTCGTCGAAGGAGTTGGTGTTGAAGTCCCGGCGCATGGTCGAGTTGCGCCATTTGAACGAGAGGTCTTTGAAGGCGCCGGATTGGATGACATAGGCCAGCTCCGATTCTCGTGCCCATTCCTTGCCATTGTCGACACTGCTGGTTTGCACGTTGTCGCCGCTGATGTAGCGGTTCATCAAGGTCAACCCGGGTACACCGAGGCTGGCGAAGTTGAAATCATGGCGCAATTGCCAGGAGCGTTCCTTGGCGTTGTCGAAGCTGGAGTTGTAGCTGTCGTTGGCCAGGGTGCCGCCGCTGGTGCCGTTGACCCGCATCCAGGCGCTGTCACCACTGACGTCCTGCAGACCAACATAGAAGGTGTTGCTGCCGTAGCGTGCCGACAACAGGGCTGACGCGGTCTTGTTATCCAGTTTGCCGGCCCGTTCAGCGCCGTCTTCCTTGCCGATGAAGTAACCAAGGTTGGCACCCAGGGTCCAGTTGCCCAGTGGCTGGCTGTGAACAAGGTTGATGTACTGCTGGTTGTAGATGTCCTTGAGTTCGGCATTCCACAGGCCGATCAATGTTCGCTTTTCGTTGAAGCTGTATTCGCCGCCGGCAAAGTTGAAGCGGTCGGAAGTGAAGGCTGGCTTGCCGTTCATGTACATGTCTTCCATGCTAGCGTCATTGCGTGGGCTGTTGCCACGGAACTGGCCACCATAGAGCGTAAGGCCGGTAATCTCCTGAGAGGTGATCTGGCCACCGCGGAAGGTTTGCGGCAACGAGCGGCCATCGTCCGAACGTAGAATCGGCAGCACCGGCATCCATTCGCCGACTTTCAGCTCGGTCTTGGACACCTTCGCTTTCAATGCCACGCCCAGGCGACCGAAGTTGTCGGCTGGGCGGCCGTCATCATGAACCGGTAGCAATTGAGTGCCTGCGGTGCCTTTACCGCCGTCGAGTTTGACCGAGTACAAGCCCAGTACATCGACGCCGAAGCCGACGGTCCCCTGGGTGAAGCCGGACTTGGCATCAAGGATGAAACTTTGGGTCCATTCCTCAGCTTTGCCTTGTTTGTTTGCCGGGTCGACGAAGTTGCGATTGATGTAGAAGTTGCGCAGGTTGAGCGTGGCTTTGGCATCTTCGACAAAACCGCCTTCGCTGGCCAGTGCAGGCAGCGCGCAGGTGGTCATCAACAAGCCGGAAAACACGTGTCGTGCGGGTTGGAAGGTATTCATTGTGGTGTCTCTTGTTTTTATTGGGCCGAGGCCTTCAACCGTAACGTTCAGCCGTCACGGATCGAGGTGCTGAGCTGAATGATCAGTGTTTCAAAGCGGCGAGAGGATGGTGCTGCGAGCGGTGGGGGTGAATCAATTCGTTGCAAACGGTACTGTGCGATAAACGAACACTAACTAGGTGGTACATAATTTTTTGCGGCATTCACGTGGCTGCGATGGCCGTGCAGGCATCGGTGCTGCCAGGGTAAGCAGGCCAGGTAGCGTTTTTTCGTGGGGGCAAAAAAAACCACCGCGAGGGTGGTTTTCAACGAGTGGCTTGCCTGGGTCATGAGCCCAGGCAAGGCAGCAGATTGCTGCCGACGCAATCAGTTCTTCGAAGCCTGCGCTGACGCCTGCTGATCCTGAACGGTTTGTTCATGCCAGCCGCCACCGAGTGCCTTGTACAGGTTGACCTCGCTGACCAGTTGCAACAGGCGGTCGGCGATCAGCGCCTGCTGGCTGCTGAACAGCGAGCGCTGGGCATCGAGGAAGGTCAGGTTGCTGTCGATCCCGATACGGTAGCGACGCTCGGCCAGACGGTAATAGTCCTGGTTGGCAGCGACCAGGTCACGCTGGGCTTGCAGCTGCTCTTTGAAGGTCTGGCGTGCTGCCAGGCCATCGGAGACTTCCTGGAACGCGGTCTGGATTGTTTTCTCGTACTTGGCGACGTTGATGTCTTTCTGGATTTTCGAGTAATCCAGGCTGGCACGCAGGCTACCCGCGTTGAAGATCGGCAGGTTGATCTGCGGCTGGAACAGCCAGGTGCCAGAGCCACCCTTGAACAGGCCGCCCATGTCTGGGCTGAGGGTGCCGGCGTTGGCCGTCAGGCTGATGCTTGGGAAGAATGCAGCCCTTGCCGCACCGATGTTGGCGTTGGCGGCCTTGAGCAGGTGCTCGGCTTCCTGGATGTCCGGACGGCGTTGCAGCAGCTCGGAAGGCAGGCCTGCCGGTACTTCGCTAAGCAGGTCGGCATTGAGTTCCTGGCTGGCCGGGAGGTTGGCCGGCACGCTGGTGCCGAGCAGCACGGTCAGGCTGTTCAGGTCTTGTGCAACCAGGCGTTGGTACTGGGCCAACTTCACCCTGGCACCCTCCACCGACGTGCGCGCCTGGCTCAGGTCCAGTGCCGACGACACGCCGACTTCATTGCTACGTTTGGTCAGCTGGTAGCTTTCCTCGTAGGTCTTGAGGGTTTCCTCGGTCAGCTTGAGCAGGGCCTGGTCTGCTTGCCAGGTCAGGTAGGCGTTGGCCACGCTGGCCACCAGGCTGATCTGTGTCGAACGGCGTGCTTGCTCGCTGGACAGGTAGGTTTCCAGTGCCTGTTCGCTGAGGCTGCGGACACGGCCAAACAGGTCCAGCTCATAGGCACTGACGCCGAGTGTGGCCGAGTACTGGCTGTTGATCGTTGCTTCGCCGGTACTGGAGACATCGCCGGGTACACGCTGACGGCTACCACTGCCATTGGCCGAAACGGCCGGGAACAGGTCGGCGCGCTGAATGCGGTACTGCGCCCGGTAGGCGTCGATGTTCAATGCCGCAACCCGCAGGTCGCGGTTGTTGACCAGCGCCGTCTGAATCAGCTGCTGCAGTGCCGGGTCATGGAAGAACTGACGCCAGCCTTGCTCGGCTGCCGCGACCTCGGCCGACTCGGTTGGCGAGTAGGCCGGGCCTTGCGGCCACTGAGCCGCCGCTGGCGACTCGGGCGTCTGGTAATCGGGAATCAGCGAGCAGCCGCCAAGAATGAAAGCGGTGACCGCCAGGGACAACAGGGACTTACTCATTGCCCAGCCTCATAGCGTGGAGTTTCGGGGGTGGCGTCGGCTTTAGGCTTCTTGCTGGCGAACAGCGACGACACACTGACGAAGAACAGTGGTACCCAGAAAATGGCCAGTACCGTGGCGGTCAGCATCCCGCCGATAACGCCGGTACCGATAGCATGCTGGCTGCCCGAGCCCGCACCGCTTGAGATAGCCAGAGGTACCACGCCGAGAATGAACGCCAGCGACGTCATGATGATCGGGCGCAGACGCATCCGGCAGGCTTCCACTGCGGCGTCGATCAGGCTGCGACCCTGCTCATGCAGCTCTTTGGCGAACTCGACAATCAGGATCGCGTTTTTTGCAGCAAGCCCGATGGTGGTCAGCAGACCGACCTGGAAGTACACGTCGTTGGACAGACCGCGCAGGCTGGTGGCAGCCAGCGCACCGATGATCCCCAGCGGCACGACCAGCATGACGGCAATCGGGATCGACCAGCTTTCATACAGTGCTGCCAGGCAGAGGAACACCATCAGCAGCGACAGCGCGTACAGGGCTGGGGCTTGCGAGCCGGACAACCGCTCCTCGTAGGATAGACCGGTCCATGAATAGCCGATACCGGCGGGCAGTTGCGCTGCCAGGCGCTCGACTTCAGCCATTGCTTCACCGGTACTGTAGCCCGGGGCCGGCGCACCCAGGATCTCCATGGCTTCAACACCGTTGTAGCGCGACAGCTTCGGTGCGCCATAGATCCACTGGCCTTTGGCGAAGGAGGAGAACGGCACCATTTCACCGATCGAGTTGCGCACATACCACTTCTGCAGGTCTTCCGGGTTCATCCGTGAGCCGGGCTCACCCTGGATATAGACCTTCTTGACCCGACCGCGGTCGATGAAGTCGTTGACGTAGCTGGCACCCAAGGCAATCGACAGTGTGCTGTTGATCTCGGCGATGGTCACACCCAGGGCACTGGCGCGTTCGTCGTCGATGGTCAGTTGGTACTGCGGTTCATCGTTCAGGCCGTTCGGTCGTACTGCAGTCAGTACCTTGCTTTGCGCGGCCATACCGAGGAACTGGTTACGGGCTTCCATCAGCTTGGCGTGGCCGACACCGGCGCGGTCCTGGAGGAACACATCGAAGCCGGTGGCGTTGCCCAGTTCCAGTACTGCCGGAGGGGCGAACGCGAACACCATGGCATCACGGAAGGTGAAGAAATGCTGTTGAGCACGTTTGGCCAGGTTGAATACGCTGTTTTCAGCAGAGCGCTGGTCCCATGGCTTGAGCATGATGAAGGCCAGGCCCGAGCTCTGACCACGACCGGCAAAGTTGAAGCCGTTGACGGTAAACACCGAACTGACGGTATCCGACTCCTGCTCCAGCAAATAGCTGCGCATCTGGTCGATGACCACCTGTGTGCGCTCGGCGCTGGAGCCTGCAGGTGTCTGCACCTGGGCGAAGAGTACACCCTGGTCTTCCTCTGGCAGGAACGCCGTTGGAATGCGGGTGAACAGCCAGACCATACCGACGACGATGATCAGGTAGGCCAACAGGTAGGGGGCCTTGTGCCGCAGCATGCTGCCCACGCCGCGCTCGTAGCTGCGTACGCTGCGGTCGAAGTTGCGGTTGAACCAGCCAAAGAAGCCACGTTTGGCAACGTGATGCTCACCTTTTGGCACCGCCTTGAGCATGGTGGCACACAGTGCCGGGGTGAAGATCAGCGCTACCAGTACCGACAAGGCCATGGCCGAGACGATGGTGATGGAGAACTGTTTGTAGATCACCCCGGTGGAGCCGCCAAAGAACG
The DNA here is from genome assembly GCF_036348395.1 of Pseudomonas sp. AL 58. Lineage (NCBI taxonomy): Bacteria > Pseudomonadati > Pseudomonadota > Gammaproteobacteria > Pseudomonadales > Pseudomonadaceae > Pseudomonas > Pseudomonas sp. AL 58. The sequence continues at coordinate 163,332 of NZ_JAZBQR010000012.1, read as the reverse complement.
CCATGGGCAACAGTACTGCCGACAGCACCAGGGCAATACCGACCAGGGCGCCCTGGATCTGGCCCATGGATTTTTTGGTTGCTTCTTTGGGTGACAGACCCTCTTCGGACATCACCCGCTCGACGTTTTCCACCACAACGATGGCATCGTCCACCAGCAAGCCGATGGCCAGCACCATGCCGAACATGGTCAGGGTGTTGATGCTGAAACCGGCGGCGGCGAGGATGCCGAAGGTACCCAGCAACACCACTGGTACGGTCATGGTGGTGATGACCGTGGCGCGGAAGTTTTGCAGGAACAGGTACATCACCAGGAACACCAGCACGATGGCTTCGATCAGGGTGTGGATAACCCCGCTGATCGATTCGGTGACCACTGGCGTGGTGTCATACGGGAAGACCGCCTTCATGCCTTGCGGGAAGAACGGCTCCAGTTCGCTGATGGTCTTGCGCAGCGCCCTGGCGGTATCCAGCGCGTTGGCGCCGGTTGCCAGCTTGATCGCCAGGCCCGAAGCCGGTTTGCCGTTGAATTGGGCACTGACCGCGTAGTTTTCGCCACCCAGACCGATCTTGGCGACATCACCCAGGCGTACCTGCGAGCCGTCGCGGTTGACCTTCAGCAGGATCTTCTCGAACTGCTCGGCGGTTTGCAGGCGGGTCTTGCCGATGATGGTTGCGTTCAGTTGCTGGCCGGGCAGGGCGGGCAGGCCGCCGAGCTGGCCGGAGGATATCTGGACGTTCTGCGCGGCAACCGCCGTCTTCACATCCACCGGGGTCAGCTGGAAATTGTTCAGCTTGGCCGGGTCGAGCCAGATACGCATCGCGTACTGGGCACCGAACACCTGGAAGTCACCGACACCGGCGGTACGCGAGATCGGGTCCTGCATGTTCGAGACGATGTAGTTGGCCAGGTCGTCCTTGCTCATGCTGCCGTCTTCGGACACCAGGCCGATTACCATGAGGAAGTTTTTCACTGCCTTGGTAACGCGGATACCCTGTTGCTGCACTTCTTGCGGCAGCAGCGGGGTGGCCAGGTTCAGTTTGTTCTGCACCTGGACCTGCGCGGTATCGGGGTTGGTACCCTGCTCGAAGGTCGCCGTGATGGTCATGCTGCCATCGGAGTTACTTTCCGAGGACACATAACGCAGGTTGTCGATCCCGTTGAGCTGCTGCTCGATCACCTGGACCACGGTGTCCTGCACCGTCTGCGCCGAAGCACCTGGGTAGGTCACGGCGATGGCAATGGCCGGTGGAGCGATGCTTGGATACTGGTTGATTGGCAACTTGAGGATCGACAGTGCGCCGACCAGCATGATCACCAAGGCGATCACCCAAGCGAAGATCGGGCGATCGATAAAGAATCTCGACATGGTTTACTCCCCTTTGGCCTCTGCAGTCGCTGCATTGGCCTGGGCTGGCTTGGCTGGCTGGGCCGACTGGACGTTGGTGGCTTCGCGTGCCTTGACCTCGATGCCCGGTTTGACGAACTGCAGGCCTTCGGTGATCAGGCGGTCGCCCGGGTTCAGGCCTTCCTCGATCAGCCATTGGTTGCCGACGGTACGGTTTGCCTTGAGCTGGCGAAGTTCGACCTTGTTGTCCTGATTGACGACCAATGCGGTTGGAGCACCTTTCAGGTCGCGGGTCACGCCCTGTTGCGGAGCCAGGATCGCTGCGTTCTTGACGCCCGCCTTGAGCTGGGCATGCACGAACATGCCTGGCAGCAGGTTGTGGTCAGGGTTAGGGAACACCGCGCGCAGTGTCACCGAGCCGGTGGTGGGGTCGACCGAGACTTCGGAGAACTCCAGGCGCCCGGCATGGGCATAGCTGCTGCCATCTTCAAGGGTCAGTTGGACCTTGGCGGCATTGCTGCCGACCTTTTCCAACTGACCGCTTTCCAGTTCGCGGCGCAGCGTGAGCAGCTCGACCGAGGACTGGGTGACGTCAACATAGATCGGATCGAGCTGCTGGATGACGGCCATGGCATCGGCCTGGCCATTGTTCACCAGCGCACCTTCGGTGACTGACGAGCGGCCAATGCGGCCGGAGATCGGTGCCAGTACCTTGGTGTAGCGCAGGTCGATCTGGGCGCTTTTTAGGGTGGCCTCAGCCTGCAAACGTTTGGCTTGCGCGTCGTCGTATTCCTGACGGCTCACAGCCTGTTCGGCAACCAACTGCTTGTAGCGCTCAGCCAGCGCACGGGTTGATTGCAGGTTGGCCTGGGCACTGGCCAGGGTCGACTCATACACCGATGGGTCAATCTGGTACAGCTGCTGGCCGAGCTTGACCTCGCTGCCTTCAGTGAAAAGACGCTTGAGAATGATGCCGTTAACCTGGGGGCGAACTTCTGCGACCCGGTACGCGGTGGTACGTCCCGGCAGTTCCGTGGTCAGGGTATAGGCTTGAGGTTGAAGGGTGACTACACCCACCTGGGGGGGCTGTGCGACAGGCGCCGCCGCTTCCTTCTTACAGCCGCTGAGCAGTGTTGCCAGGGCGACGGCGGAAACCAGAGCAGTAACAGCTGGTTTGAAGTGCATGGAGATCCTCGGGTCGCTGAGAGCTGAAGACGCTCAAGAGTAGTGGAAATTGAATGAGAGAAAAAATGGCGTCGAGTGGATAAGTAGCTTACTAACGAATATACTTACATTCACGGCTGTTTGTAAACACCTCTCGTTCGGTCTACCCGACTGCAGCGAGGCCTGAATTAACCCCCGGGAACTGGCTCAGTAGACACTTGCCCGGCACCGAACCCGAGCGCCCACGGCGCGCCCGGCCCCTTGATGAGGTTGTACTGCCATGGTCCGTCGAACCAAAGAGGAAGCCCAGGAAACCCGTAGCCAGATTCTTGAGGCTGCGGAGAAAGCCTTCTACAAACGCGGGGTGGCGCGCACCACCCTGGCCGATATTGCAGAGCTGGCAGGGGTGACCCGGGGGGCCATTTACTGGCATTTCAACAACAAGGCCGAGCTGGTTCAGGCCATGCTCGATACTTTGCGCGAACCGCTTGATGAGCTGGCAAGGGCGAGTGAGAGCGAGGAGGAAGCCGACCCGTTGGGGTGCATGCGCAAACTGCTCATTCAACTCATGCAGCACTTGGTACTCGACCCTAAGACGCGGCGCATCAATGAAATCCTGCATCACAAGTGTGAGTTCACCGATGACATGTGTGACATTCGCCAGCAGCGCCAGAACTCGACCATTGACTGCCATGCACACATCACGTTGTCGTTGGCCAATGCCATAAGGCGAGGTCAACTCCCCGCCAATGTAGACCCAGAGCGAGCCGCCATTGCAATACATGCTTACATAGACGGCATCATCAAACGCTGGCTGCTGTTACCCGAGAGCTTCGACTTGTTCAAGGATGCCGAACTGTGGGTGGACACCGGCCTTGATATGCTGCGCTTGAGCCCAGCCTTGCGCAAATAAGAGTTTGTGAAGGATTGTGAGTAACTGCGTCTATTTGTTTCCAAGGTCCAGTTGTGCCCAAGGCCTCGTTCAGGTGACGTCGACAGGTTCCGTTCTCACGGAGTGTCTGCGCTCTGGTAGTTAGCAGGCTAATTAATTATTTTTCATCGAGTCCTACCATGAGAGCCCTGAACCCGAAGCTTGGTGGTGCCGAACGGCCGCTCAAAGGTATTGCCTTGATCTGCCTGGCGGTGCTGTTGTTTGCCAGCCATGACGCCTTGTCCAAATACCTGTCTGGTTTCTATGCCATTGTGATGGTGGTTTGGGCGCGTTATGTGGTGCATACACTGCTGATGCTTGCGGTTTTTGTGCCGCGTGCGGGGTTTTCGGCGGTGGTGCGTACTCGGCGCCCGGGGTTGCAACTGGCACGGGCCTTGTGTCTGATTGGTACCAGCCTGTTCTTCACTACTGGCCTGCGTTACATCCCACTGGCCGAAGCCACGGCGGTCAACTTCCTGGCCCCCTTGCTGGTGACGGCACTGTCGGTGCCGCTGCTGGGCGAGAAGGTCAGTCGCAGCCAGTGGCTGGCGGTGCTTGGTGGTTTTGTCGGGGTGTTGATTGTGGTGCGCCCGGGGGGCGCGCTGTTCACCCCGGCGATTATCCTGCCGTTGTGTTCGGCGCTCTGTTTCGGTGGCTACCAGTTGCTGACGCGCAAGCTCAGCGGCTTTGATAGCCCAACCACCAGTAACTTTCTCACCGGTATTCTCAACAGCCTGATCATGACCGCACTGGTGCCGTTTTTCTGGACAGTGCCTACCCTGACCCACGGCCTGTTCATGATTGGCCTTGGGACCTGCGGCATGCTGGGCCACATGTTGCTGACCCAGGCATTTCGGCATGCCGCTCCAGCGATGCTGGCGCCGTTCAGTTATGGGCAGATCCTGTTTGCCGGGATGTTTGGCTACCTGGTCTTCAACCACACGCCGGACCTGTTCGGTGTGGTTGGCATTACCATCATCTGCGTCAGCGGGCTGGCGGTAGCCTGGGTTCAACGCCGGGGCGCCTAAGTGCGCCCACGCAGTTGTTGATTGGGCAGCCTGAGAGCGGCACCCAGGCCAAGCAGCGAGATCAAGGCGCTGCCCAGCAGGACGTCGCGGAAGGTCAGGCTCAATGCACTGCGCAAGGCTTGCAATGCTGGGCCATCCACGGTGTTCAGGCTGTCGAGCAGGATGTTGCTGGTAAGGCCGTGTTCACTCATGCCAGGCTGAATCGGGCCTGTATGCCCCAGCATTGCCAGCAGTAGCGCTGACATGCTGGCCACACCAATTGCGCCGCCGAGTGCGCGGAACAGGTTGGTGGTGCTGGTGGCGACGCCAATATCACATGGTTCAACAGAACTCTGCGCGGCGACCAGCGAGGTTGGAAACTGAAGGCCTGAGGCAATGCCGGTCAGCAGCATGAAGGTCGCACTGGTCAGCCATGCGTCTGGCGGGGTCAACGCCATACCGATGATTGCCAGCGGCATGCACAGCGCACCGGTCAGGATCTGCGGCTTGAAGCGACCGCTGCGGGCAGTCAGCCGCCCGCCCGTGTAGGCCCCGATGGGCAGGCCGATGGCCAGCGGCATCAGGTAAAGCGCTGCGCTATCGGCACCCGCACCCGTGATGCTTTGAAAGCGCAGGGGCATCAGCATAGACAGCGAAATGGCCTGGAAACTGGTCATGAAAATAGTGCACCAGCACAGTACTGCTGTGCGATTGCTGAACAGCTTCAATGGCAACAAGGGCTCGGGTGTTCGCCGCTGGTGGGCCACGAACAGCACCAGCCCGACCACGGCAGTACTCAGTAAACCGAGCATTTCCTGGCTGTTCCAGGCGTAGCCTTGGCCGATCAGGGTAATGGCCATCAGCAGGGTACCGAGCCCGGCCACCAGCAGCACGCTACCCAGGTAATCGATCACCGCCGTCCGCTGAGGGATGACCAGTACGCGCAAGGTGCGTCGAGCGATCCACCAGGCGAGCAGACCCAGAGGCAGGTTCAACCAGAACACCCAATGCCAGGACAGGTATTCGGTGAGGTAACCACCAAACACGGGCCCAGTGACGCTGGCCAAGGCATACATACTGCTGAAATAGCCCTGATAGCGCCCACGGTCGCGCGGTGCAATGATGTCGCCAATGATTGCCTGGCTGACCGAGATCATCCCGCCAGCACCGATGCCCTGCAGTACCCTGGCGACTACCAGTTGCTCCATACTCTGCGACAGGGCACAGAATACCGAGGCCAGGGTAAACAGGCCGATTCCGAACAGAATCATCCGCCGACGCCCATACAGATCGCCCAGTTTGCCGTAGATCGGCACGGCCACCGTCATCGCCACCATGTAACCGGATATCACCCAGGCCAACAGGCTGACATTGTTGAACTGGGTCGAAATGGCTGGCATCGACACGGCGACGATGGTCTGGTCCAGTGCGCCAAGGAAAATTGCCAGCATCAGGGCGACCAATACGCTACGCAGGACGGTTGGGGGCAAAGGAGCGTTCACGGACAAACCTTGGAGAAAAGTGAGTGGCCAGTTTACCTGCGTGCGTCGACTTTTCTAATCCGCCAGAGGCGTAACGAGCTAAAGGCCGATGTCCCATGCCGGTTCGGCGTTGAAGCGCTCCGCGAGAAAGTCGAGCATGCTGCGCAAGGTCGCGGGCATATGCTTGCGTGAGGTGTACACCGCATTCAGATTCAGCTCGCGTGGCTTGGCATCCGGCAGCAACCGGATCAGCGCTTTGCTGCGCAGCGACTCGGCCGCCAGGTAGGTTGGCAGCATTGCGATACCGGCCCCGGCCAAGGTAGCCCGTTGCAGCGTCAGTGCCTCATTGGCGCTGATAGCGCCTTGCACCGGAACCGAGACGGCCTCGCCGTGAACCTCGAAATGCCAGAGGCTGTGGCCGAAGTAGGAGTGGGTCAGGCAGTTGTGCCGGGCCAGGTCCTCGACCCGTTGTGGTGCCGGGTGCTCGCGCAGGTACGCGGGTGACGCGCAGATCACTGAACGACAGACCGTCAGGCGCCGTGCAATCAGGTTGGGATCAAGGTCATTGCTGGTCCGGATCGCCAGATCAATGCGTTCATCCACCAGGTTGACGGTGCGGTCGAGCATCTGCAGGTCGACCTTCACGTCTGGATAGCGCTTCACATAGTCGGCGACAGCTTCGACCAACTGCGCATGAGCGAACGAGGTGCTGACACTGATGCGCAGTTCACCGTGTGGCGCATCATCCGGCCGCCTGACCGCCGCTTGCAGGTCGCCGGCCATTTCCAGCATTTGTCGGCAGCGCGGCAGCGTTTCGTTGCCGGCTGCGGTCAGGCTCAGTTTGCGCGTAGTGCGTTGCATCAGCCGTGCACCGACCCAGTCCTCGAGCTCTGCCAGGTAGCGCGAAACGACCGGGCGTGAAAGCTCCAGGTGGTCGGCGGCAGCCGATTGGCTGCCGAGGTCAACCACGGTCACAAACACCCGCATTGCAGTCAGACGGTCCATGATTTGCCCGATTTCAGAAACAAACTATGTCCAAGGATCGCATTTTTTGCGACGGATCATGCAACTAAGCTGTTCCTCATTGATGACTTCAGTGCAACTCAGATCGGAGGTTTCCATGAGCAAGATCGCAATTATCGGTGCTACTGGCCGTGCTGGTAGCCAGTTGTTGGAAGAAGCCTTGCGCCGTGGTCACAGCGTCACGGCCATTGCCCGTAATACGGCCTCCCTGGCCGGACGCTCGGGCGTGACCACACGTCAGCTGGATGTCACTGATGCTGCCGCGCTAGAGCAGGCCCTGGTCGGCCATGACGTGGTGCTCAGTGCGGCACATTTCTCCGGGATCAAGCCGCAGGCGATCATCGAGCCGGTGAAGCGGGCCGGGGTCAAGCGTCTGCTGGTCGTCGGAGGCGCCGGTAGCCTGCTGCTGCCATCCGGGCACAAAGTGATCGACAGCCCGGACTTCCCGGAAGCCTATAAGGCTGAGGCTACAGCAGGCGGCCATTACCTGGACACCTTGCGCCAGGAGCACGAACTGGACTGGACCTTCCTTTCACCCTCGGCCGAGTTTGTTGAAGGCGCGCGTACCGGGGTGTATACGCTGGGCAAGGATCACTTGCTGATTGGTGCTGACGGCAGGAGCTGGATCACCTTTGCCGACTACGCCATTGCCATGCTCGACGAGGTAGAGAAACCAGCCCATTCTCGCCAGCGTTTCACCGTGGGCGCCGGCAAGGGCGACCTATAAGGCGCTGCGTAGCCGGGCCAGGTCTCGTAGCGGCGGTGCCCCGTACAGGCGGCTGTACTCGCGGCTGAACTGTGACGGGCTCTCATAGCCGACGCGATAGGCCGCCACCGAAGCCTCCAGCCCATCGTTGAGCATCAACCGCCTGGCCTCCTGCAGACGCAGTTGTTTTTGGTACTGCAGGGGGCTCATCGAGGTCACGGCCTTGAAGCGGTGGTGCAGCGTCGACGTGCTGAGGTTCACCTCCCGGGCCAGTTCGTCAATGCGCAACGGGTGGTGGAAATGCTCGTTCAGCCATTGAACGGCCTGACAGACACGGTGTGTCTGGCTGTTGGCCATGGCGATCTCGTAAAGCCGGTAACCCTGCTGCCCGCGCAGTAGCCGGTACAGAATCTCGCGGCGTACCAGCGGTGCCAGTACGGCAATGTCTCTGGGGGTGTCGAGCAGGCGGACCAGGCGCAGCAAGGCATCGAGCAGCTCGCTGTCGATGCGTTCGATAAACAGACCGCGCCCTGAGCGTGGGGATGGCACGCTCATTGGGCCGGCTTCGGCAATCAGGCTATGTATTTCAGCCGGGTCGATATCCAGGCGCACGCCAAGTGTCGGGTTTTCAGGGCTCGCATCCAGCAGTACACCACTGATCGGCAGGGCCACCGACACGACCATGTAGTGCAGTGGATCGTAGGTGTAGCACTCATCGCCCAATCGGACTTCCTTGCTGCCATGGGCCATGATGCACAGCGCTGGTTGCGCCAGTGTAGGCATCGAACGCACCCGCTCTTCATAGCGCACCAGGTACAGGTCGTCGATGGCCGATGCAACGCCAATCTGGCTGGCCGCGTGTCGCTTGATCAGGTCGGCCAGTTCCAGTCGTTGCTGCTCGAAAGCAGGTTCCAGTTGAAGGGCGGCGGGGGCTTCGGATGACATGCGACAGCTTCCAGAGGTGACCGGATAAAGCATAGGTTTGTGCAAGTGGTGACGCTAGTCCGATGCTGCCGGGTTCTTGCCTGATCCTGCGTGAGCAGTCTCTCTTGAGGGCACGATGGTGCTGAGTGCTTGCCTGAAACCCATCGGCATGGGCGAGGCCTCGCGTCAGGTTGGGCTTTCGCTGGCGATGAGCCGGTGCAGAATCAGGCAAGTCATCGGCAGGAATTGCCTATCGCCACGCGTGTCTGCGGTTCTACGCTGTGCAACCTGGCAATTTCCCCCTCTGGCCGCTTTCAGGAGAACCGCCCATGACTTCACCGCAACCGGTCAGCCATCTTGCGTTCGTTCGTGCCAGTTCCGGGCGTTCGGCAGAGCTGGGCGAACGCCTGCAGCAGTTGCTTGAGCCTTCTCGACAGGCACCCGGTTGCCTGAGCTTCAGCCTGCAACGCTCTACCAGCGATACGCAGCTTTGGCTGCTCAGCGGCTCCTGGCGCAATTCGGCTGCGATGGCGGACTATTTCGCCTCACCAACCTTGATGCTGTTCGGTGACTTGCTTCAGGCGCAGCTACTCGACAGCCTCGACGTACAGACATTCGGCGAGGCGCACACAGGTTAGAATGCTGGCTTTACAGTCACCGAGGCAGGTTTCAACTCCATGGCACGCAGAGAGTTTGCACAGTACGAGGCCGTTTCGGCCGTGGTTCCGGGAGAGGGCGGTTACAGTGCCGCCATCGCGGTAAAAGGTCTGGGCGCCGGTGGTGCACCACGCTTCCACAAAGTGCTGCCAGGCCAGACCTTCAAGACCGCTCACGAAGCTGACGTCGCCGCGTGTGGCGAACTAGAGCGCTTGGTCGGGGTCAGCGAGGACGCCGAACTGCGCTGGTAACTCACACCTGCGGACGGGTCATCTTGAACAGGTTGCCCAGTTCAAAGTAGTCCGCCGGGCCGCCACCACGAAGGATCGGCTCGGCGGCCGCCGTGTCGTAGATACCCTCTTTGAGCAGATGCTCGGCGATATGCACGGCCACCACTTCACCCAGAATCAGCCAGCTCGGTACCAGTGCCTGGTCGGCACGTTGCAGCTGGACGATCTGCGTCACCTTGCATTCGAACGACACCGGGCTTTCCTGCACGCGCGGTACGGCGATCACCTTCGAGGCGGCGGGTGTCAGCCCGCTCAAGGCGAACTCATCGACGTGCGACGCCACTGCTGCGCAGCTCTGGTTCATGGCTTCGGCCAAGGGACGGGTAGCCAGGTTCCAGGCGAACTCGCCTGTCTGCTCGATGTTGTTCAGGCTGTCTTTGCGCCCGACGCTGCAGAAACCGATGATCGGTGGGATGTAATTGAACGCGTTGAAAAAGCTGTAAGGCGCGAGGTTCAGGCGACCTTCTGCGTCCTGGCTAGAGATCCAGCCAATCGGTCGTGGGCCGACGATAGCGTTGAAGGGATCGTGGGGCAGGCCATGGCCTTTTGCGGGTTCGTAGTAGTACATCGAGGGGTCTGCTAGCAATTTTACGGCCTGCTAGTGTGCCAAGGTCCATCGTCGTTGAAAACGACCAAGCCCGACCGAAGCCGGGCGTTGAGCATGTCGTTGCCGTTGTATTAGCTGAAGCTGTGGGCCTGGGTGCGGTCGAAACCATCTTCGGCAAACTTGGCAGCGCCGGTACGGTCGAAACCATCTTCGGCAAACTTGGCAGCGCCGGTGCGGTCGAAACCGTCTTCGGCAAATTTGCCAGCGCCGGTGCGGTCAAAGCCGTCTTCAGCAAATTTGCCAGCCCCCGTCCGATCAAAACCGTCTTCGACATAGCCGGCTGATTGGCTGTGCTCGCTGGTAAAGCTGTGAGCATGGGTACGTTCAAAGCCATCTTCAGCGAATGCGTTTGCAGCCAGAACCGAGAAGGCGAGGGTCAGGATCAGTTTGCTTTTCATGGTTGTTGCTCCGGGGTAGTGAGGGGTTGTGTGTTTCTATGGGTTCAATGTTACGCTCGTTAAATTGATAAAAAAGCGCAAAAAATAACGCGTATAAATCAGTTAATTCGATACATATGGCGAAACAAAAAAATCCAACGAATTTTTCATCTCTGCTCGACTGGTTTTTCATCCGCCTTTAAGCAGCCTTGCCGCACTTTTTCCTGGAGCGGTGAACGCGTGAATAAACTTCCTCAGATAACCCTGGCGTTCTGGGTCATGAAGATCTGTGCAACCACCTTGGGCGAAACCGCCGGTGACTTGCTTTCGATGACCCTGAACGTTGGCTATGCCCTCAGTTCGGTCATTCTGATCAGCATTTTCCTGGCGACCCTGGTTACCCAGCTGTTTTCCCGTACCTACAGCCCGGTGCTGTACTGGTTGGTGATTCTGTCGACCAGTACCGCCGGTACGACGATGTCCGACTTCATGGACCGCACACTGGGCTTGGGCTATGCCAGTGGTTCGATGATCCTGATCGGTATTCTGGCGGCGATTTTTGTTGCGTGGCGCTTCAGCGGTGACTCGCTCAACGTCAGCCATGTTCAAACGCGGCGTGGCGAGCTGTTCTACTGGGCCGCGATTCTGTTCTCCAACACCTTGGGTACCGCGTTGGGCGACTACCTGGCCGACGACTCCGGCCTGGGCTTTGCCGGTGGTGCGTTGCTGATCGGTTCGGCCATTGGCGTGGTGGTGTTGGCGAGGTACTGGACGCGGTTGTCGGGTGTGTTGCTGTTCTGGGTAGCGTTTGTGCTGACTCGGCCATTCGGCGCCACCTTGGGCGACTTCCTGACCAAGCCGCACGAAAAGGGCGGGCTGGATTTTGGCACCGTTGGTTCATCGCTGGTGCTGGGCGGTGTGCTGTTGGTGCTGATTATCGCAGCCTCGTACTACCAGGGACGTGAGCAACGCCAAGTCTCCGCCGAACTTTCGTGAGGCACTGAACACAAAAAAGGGGGCCATTGCTGGCCCCCTTTTTTGTGTTCTGGCGCTGATCCCTGCGCCGACGCCATCGCAGGCAAGCCTGCATCCCACAAAGACCGCTGTATCAGTCGGTGACGATTCGTGAGTGCTGGCGGGTGTCCTTCATGAATACATACACCAGCAGCGAACAGGCGATGCAGGCGGTGACGTACCAGTAAAAGCCGGCTTCCATGCCATTGCTCTTGAACCACAGTGCCACGTATTCGGCGGTACCGCCGAAAATCGACACGGTCAGTGCATAGGGCAGGCCAACGCCCAGGGCGCGGATCTCGGTAGGGAACAGCTCGGCTTTGACCACGGCGTTGATCGAGGTGTAGCCACTGACGATGATCAGTGCAGCCATGATCAGGAAGAACGCGCCCCACCAGGTCTGGATGGTGTGCAGGGTGCTGAGGATCGGTACGGTGAACAGTGTTCCCAAAACACCAAAGGCAATCAGGATCGGACGACGGCCAATCTTGTCGGACAGGCCGCCGATCACTGGCTGCAGGCACATGAACAGGAACATTGTGGCCGCTGAAATGGTGGTCGAGTCGCTGATGGTCATGCCCACCGTGTTTACCAGGTACTTCTGCATGTAGGTGGTGTAGGTGTAGAAGGCCAGGGTACCGCCCATGGTCAGGCCAACTACCGTCATCAGCTCCTTGGGATGACGTATCAGTGTGCGCATCAGGCTTTCCTTGGACTTCTCCTTCTTGGTGAACGAGCTGGTCTCTTCCATGCCACGGCGCAGGTACAGCGCAACCACTGCACACAGCGCGCCGATCACGAACGGTACGCGCCAGCCCCAGGCGTAGAGCTCTTCGGTGGTCAGTGTCTGTTGCAGGACGATCAACACACCCAGGGCGATCAACTGGCCGGAGATCAGTGTCACGTACTGGAAGCTGGAGAAGAAACCACGGCGCTCCTTGCTGGCCATCTCGCTGAGGTAGGTAGCCGAAGTACCGTATTCACCGCCCACGGACAGGCCCTGCATCAAGCGGGCGATCACCAGCAATACAGGGGCTGCAACCCCGATGGTTTCATAGCCGGGAGTCAGGGCGATGAGCAGCGAGCCGGCACACATCAACAGCACCGAGGCCATCAGTGCAGCCTTGCGTCCCTTGCGGTCGGCGTACAGGCCCATCAGCCAGCCGCCGATAGGGCGCATCAGGAAGCCCACGGCGAAGATCGCGGCGGTGTTGAGCAGTTGTGCGGTGGAGTCGCCTGCAGGGAAGAAGGCCTTGGCGAAATACAGCGAGAATGCGGCGTAGACGTACCAGTCGTACCATTCGACCATGTTGCCGATGGAGCCACTGAAGATCGACTTGAGCCGGCTGGCAGTGTTTTTTTCTGCGGCAGGCGCGATGGCCGCCCCGACAGACAGGGTGCTTGAATTATCCATGATGGATCCTTCTCGTTGTTTTTGTGGAGCGCGTCGAAACGCAGCTTGCCTGTGCCATAGCAGGAGCTGTGCCAGATGCCGGAGGCCCGTTCTAGAAGGGTTTAGCCTCTCTGGTGAGCGGAAATTCGCTTATCGCTCAGGGGGTGATCGGCAAGAATCCGCTTATTGGCTCAGGGCCGGTCGAGAAAGTCTTCACGCTGCAGGCCGTGGCGCTGCATCTTTTCGTTGAGGGTGCGCCGGGGCAGTTGCAGCTCTTCGAGCACCGCCTTGATATCGCCCTTGTTGCGGGTGAGTGCCGCACGCAGGCATTGGGCCTCAAAGGCCTCTGTCTGGGCGGTCAGCGACTGCCCGCTTTCTACCGCCAGCGTTTGAGGGGGTGTCAGGCCCAGAACGTGGCGCTCAGCAGCGTTAGCCAGTTCGCGTACGTTGCCTGGCCAATCGTGGCTGAGCAGGTTGCCCAGTTGTGCGCCGCTTAAAACGGGAGGGGTGCGGGCCAGTCGTTCGGCAGCGGTACGGGCGAAATGCTGGAACAGCAACGGGATGTCTTCGCGGCGCTCGCGCAACGGCGCCAAGTGCAGTTCGGCGACGTTCAAACGGTAGGCAAGGTCTTCACGAAAGCGCCCGGCGCGGGCCTCTTCAAGCAGATCGGGTTTGGTCGCGGCAATGATCCGCAGGTCGATGGCGATGCTCTGGTTGGCCCCCAGGCGTTCGAGCTTCTGTTCCTGCAAGACCCGCAGCAGCTTGGCCTGTTGAGCCAAGGGCATGCTCTCGATTTCGTCGAGGAACACCGTGCCGCCGTTGGCATATTCCAGCTTGCCAATACGTTTGCCCTGAGCACCGGTGAAAGCCCCGCTTTCGTGGCCGAACAGCTCAGCTTCAAACAACTGCTCGGGGATCGCCGCGCAGTTAAGCGCGACAAAAGGTTTGTTCGCACGCGGGCCGAAATCGTGCAGGCAACGGGCAACCTGCTCCTTGCCGCTACCGGTTTCGCCACGTATCAGGACATTGACCGGTAGCGCGGCGAGCTCCAGTACCTGACGGCGTAACTGCTGCATGCCTTGGGACATGCCAAGCAACGTGGACTCAAGCCGCGCCTTGAGGTCGGCCTGTTCATGTAGCGAGCGGTTTTCCAGCACCAATTGGCGTTTTTCCAGGGCGCGGCGCAGGCTGCTGAGCAGGTCTTCGGGGCTGAACGGCTTTTCCAGAAAGTCGTAGGCCCCCTTGCGCATGGCCTGTACGGCCATTGGCACATCGCCATGGCCGGTCAGCAGGATCACTGGCAGGTCGGCATCGCGTGCTAGCAGCTGTTCCAGCAGTTGCAGGCCATCCATGCCGGGCATGCGCACATCGCTCACCACCACACCGGGGAAGTGCTCGGGTAATTGCGCCAGGCACGCCTCGGCACGGTTGTGTAACTGAACGCTGAAGCCCGACAGCGTCAGCCACTGCTCCACCGCAGTAAGGATGCTGGCTTCGTCATCAACGACGATCACCGAATTCAACATGCTGGCTCCGTATCGCTGGGCAAGGTCAGGGTGAAGCGGGCGCCACCCGGCAGGTTTTCGACCTGCAGGCGACCACCGATTTCATGGACGATACCGTAGGAGATAGCAAGACCCAGGCCAAGCCCTTCACCTACAGGTTTGGTGGTGAAGAACGGGTCGAAAACGTTGGCCAAGTGTTCATCGGCAATACCGCCACCGCTGTCCAGTACGCTCAGTTTCCAATCGTGCTGGTCGACCTCAATGCGCACTTCCAGGCGTTTGTAGGGCTTGTCGAGCATGGCGTCGAGGGCATTGCGCAGCAGGTTGATCAGCACCTGTTCAAGGCGGATCGCATCGCCACGCACCCAGGCTGGTCGGGCCAGGTACAGCGCCGTACTGACGCCCTCGGCGCGGATACGCGGATCGAGCAACTGCATGGCCTGATCCACCACCGTGGCCAGGTCCAGGCGTTCGCGCAGGCCGCTGGGGCTGTTGCGGGCGAACGTTTTCAAGTGCCCGGTCAGGGCCGCCATGCGGGTCAGCATCTGTTCCAGCGGTTCCAGTGCCTTACGCGCTTCGTCGAGGCGTTGATTGTCGAGGAGCAGGCGCAAGGTGGCCAGTTGCATGCGCTGGGTGGTCAACGGCTGGTTGATCTCGTGGGCCAGGGCGGCCGACATCTGCCCCAGGGCGGCCAGTTTGGCGGACTGCACCAAGCCTTCCTGAGCGGTACGCAGGTCGCGGGTGCGGGCTTCGACCAAACGCTCCAGCTCCTGGCGGCTACGTTGGCGCAGGCGTGCCATGCGCAGGCGCTGGCTGATGAACAGCAGCGCAAAGAACAGGCTTAGCCATAACGCGGCAGCCGCCAGGGCTGCGTTGCGCCCGTCTTCAGTCACCTGGGGCGAGCGCAACAGGTGCAATGTCCAGCCTTCGGTGCCCAGCGGCAGGCTTTCCCACAGGTAGTCCCTGGTGCCTGCTGGCCCCTGGACACTGACCAGTTGGCTGTTGTCATCAAAGCGGTTCAGTGGATGATGTTTCAGGGGTACCAGCGGCTGTTTGTCGTATTGCCGGGTTTGCTCCAGCTCCTTGCGGTCTTCGGCGCCAAGCGGTTGCAGTTCGCGGTAGCGCCAGCCGTCCTGGTTAGCGATGAAGATAATGCCGCGGGCATCACTGACCAGCAGGATATCGTTGCCCTGGCGCCATTCCCGCTCCAGCTCCGGAAACTCCAGTTTGACCACCATTGCCCCGAGAAAGCGCCCGTTACTGTCCTTGACCGCACTGGAGAGGAAGTAGCCAGGGATGCCGCTGGTGACCCCTACGGCGTAGAAACGCCCACTGCCCTGGTTCATGGTCTGTTTGAAGTAGGGCCGGAACGCATAGTTCTGCCCAACGTAAGTGCTGGGCAAACGCCAGTTGCTGGCGGCGATAGCCAGGCCCGTGTGGTCCAGCAGTTCCAGAGTCGAGGAATTGGCCGCGCCGTTGATACGCTCCAGCTTGTGGTTGAGCGCCTCTTGAACCTCTGCTGTGACCGGGCCGCTAAGGGCTGCGATCAGTTCCGGGTCGAGGGCCAGCACCGCGGGCAAGGCACGGTAGCGTTCGATCAGGGTGTGTAGCGAGTTGGCGTACAGGCCCAGTTGCTGGCTCGCTCTGGAGGCATCCTCCAGCAAGGCCTGGCGCTGGGCATGCTGCCAGGCCCACGCCGTGCTCAAGAGCATGCCTGTGAGCATCAGGAACAGCATCAGGCCCAAGCGCATGGCGCGAAAGGAAATAGGCATGGCAAACAGAATCCCGGCAACGGGGAAGGCATTCCGGCACTTCCCCTTGGACATCGCGGCGACCGCTTACAGCAGCTCGAAACTCTGCTGTTTCACGACCTCTGAGTCCAGCCCGACCTGCACGTTGAACTCGCCAGGCTCTGCAGCGTACTTCAATTGAGCGTTGTAGAACTTCAGGTCGTCTTCGCTGAGGGTGAAATGAACGATGCGTTCTTCGCCCGCCTTGAGGCTGATTTTCTGGAAGTTCTTCAGCTCCTTGATGGGCCGGCTAATCGACGCCGCGACGTCGCGAACGTACAACTGAACCACGGTTTCACCGTCACGCTTGCTGGTGTTTTTCACCCGGATGCTGGCATCGAGGGTTTGCCCAGGCTTCAGGGTCTTGCTGGACAGCGTCAGCTCCGACAGGCTGAACTCGCTGTAGCTCAGGCCATAGCCGAACGGGTAGAGCGGGCCGTTGGGTTCCTCAAAGTACTGCGAGGTGTAGTTGCCCGGTTTGCCCGGTGTGTATGGGCGACCAATGCTCAGGTGGTTGTAGTACATCGGCACCTGTCCGACCGAACGCGGGAAGGTCATTGGCAGTTTGCCGGACGGGTTGTAGTCGCCGAACAGTACGTCCGCGATGGCGTTGCCGCCTTCAGTACCGCTGAACCAGGTTTCGAGCATGGCATCGGCCTGTTCGCGTTCCCAGGTCAGCGACAATGGTCGGCCGTTCATCAGCACCAGCACCAGCGGTTTGCCGGTGGCTTTCAAGGCGGTGATCAGGGCGCGTTGGCTGGCGGGGACTTCCAGCGTGGTGCGGCTGGACGACTCATGGGACATGCCCCGCGATTCGCCAACCACGGCAACCACGACATCTGCTTGCTGCGCAGCCTTGACCGCTTCATCGATCATCACCGCCGCAGGGCGTGGGTCGTCGATGATTTCCGGTGCATCGAAGTTGAGGAAGTTCAGGTAATCGAGGATCGCCTTGTCGTGGGTAATGTTTGCACCCTTGGCGTAGATCACGCGGGCGCGTTCGCCCAGCACACGGCGCATACCGTCATGCACGGTCACGGAGTGACGCGGGCGGCCTGCCGCGGCCCAACTGCCCATCATGTCGATAGGGGCATCGGCCAGCGGCCCGACCAGGGCAATGGTGCCCTGCTTCTTCAAGGGCAGGGTCTGGTTGCGGTTTTCCAGCAAGACCATGCTGCGGCGCGCCACATCACGGGCGGCATCGCGGTGCAGGCGCCCTTCGGCGTAGGTGTCGGCTGGGTCTTCGCTGGCGATACCGATACGTCGGTACGGGTTGTCGAACAGGCCCATGTCGTACTTGGCGCCCAGCACTTCACGCACGGCATTGTCGATATCCGCCTGATTGATCTCGCCGGACTTGAGCAGGCCCGGCAGTTCCTGGCCGTACAGCGAGTCGTTCATGCTCAGGTCGATGCCGGCCTTGATCGACAGCTTCGCCGCTTCGCGACCATCACGGGCGATGCCGTGTTTGATCAGTTCAAAGATCGCACCGTGGTCGCTGACCGTGACGCCCTTGAAACCCCACTCCTTGCGCAGCAGGTCATTCATCAACCAGGTGTTGGCCGTGGCCGGTACACCGTTGATCGAGTTGAGCGCCACCATCACCCCGCCTGCACCCGCATCGACAGCGGCGCGGTAAGGCGGGAGGTAGTCGTTGTACATCTTGATCGGGCTCATATCGACGGTGTTGTAGTCGCGCCCGCCTTCCACTGCACCATACAAGGCGAAGTGCTTCACGCTCGCCATCAGGCTGGTCGCCGATGCCGGGTTGTTGTCCTGAAAGCCCTCGACCATCACTTTGGAGATCCGCGAAACCAGGTAGGTGTCTTCACCGAAGCCTTCACTGCTGCGGCCCCAGCGCGGGTCACGGGCGATATCGACCATGGGCGCGAAGGTCATGTCGATACCGTCGGCACTGGCCTCTATTGCCGAGGTACGGGCGACCGTGTGGATGGCGTTCATGTCCCAACTGGAGGCCAGCGCCAGGCTGATCGGGAAAATGGTGCGGTGGCCGTGGATCACGTCATAGGCGAAGAACATCGGGATCTTCAGCCGGCTGTTCTTCACCGCCGCATCCTGCAGCGGACGGTTCTCGCTACGGGTGATGGAGTTGAACGTACCGCCGATGTTGCCCGCGGCGATCTCCTTGAGGATCTGCGGCTGGGGCATTTCCGGGCCGATGCTGATCAGGCGCAACTGGCCGATTTTTTCCTCGAGCGTCATTTGCTGCATCAGGTCGGCAATAAACGCCTGCTTGTTCTTCTGCGGCTCGGTAGTGGTATCGGCAAAGGCGGTATGGCTGGCCAGGCTGACAAGCAGGCCCAGCAAACAGAGTTTGTTCATGACTATTCGTTCTCAAGGCTCAGAGCAGTATTCACCAGGGAGACTGCACAGCCGAAATTGGGGGAGCAGCTATTGTTGTAATGGGCTGGGATCTTTTAGCCGATTGTGCCATTGCATTCCAGCGATGGCCGGGGATTATGCCTGAAGTCCGGACTTTTACGGTTAATCAAGGAGCACGATGACGATGCAGGTACTTCATGCCAAAGCGATACGGCTCTGGGTCGTGTTGATGCTGTCCAGCCTGCTGGCCGGTTGTGGGATCAACAACATTCCTCAGTATGACGAACAGGTCAAGGCGGCCTGGGCGCAAGTGCAGAACCAATACCAGCGGCGTGCCGACCTGATTCCCAACCTGGTGGAGACGGTAAAAGGCTATGCCAAGCAAGAGCAGACCACCCTGACCGCCGTTGTCGAGGCCAGGGCCAAGGCTACCTCGATTCAGGTCGACGCCAGTACCTTGGACGACCCGGAAAAATTGCGCCAGTTCCAGGCGGCACAAGCTCAACTCAGCGGGGCCTTGAGCCGGCTGATGGCGGTTTCCGAGCGTTACCCGGAGCTGAAGTCGAACCAGAACTTTCTGGCCCTGCAGTCGCAACTCGAAGGCACGGAAAACCGGATTGCCGTGGCGCGCAAGGATTTCATCGCCGCCGTACAGCGCTACAACACCGAGATCCGCACCTTTCCCGGGCGTATCTGGCACAGCTTGATGTACAGCGACATGCCGCTGCGTGAGACCTTCGAGGCGACCAGTGCCGATGCCGACAAAGCCCCTGAAGTGAAATTCTGATGCGCCTGCTCAAGGCTGCTGTGCTGCTGGCACTGTTCTGTGCAGCCTTGACGCTGCGCGCTGAACCCAGCTTCCCGGCCCTGACCGGGCGTGTGGTGGACGAGGCTCATTTGCTCGATGCGGCCAGTATTGCCCAGCTCAGCCAGATGTTGGCGGCCCATGAGCAGGCCAGCGGTGGTGAGCAGGTGGTGGTGGTCACCTTGCCTGACCTGCAAGGCATGAGCATTGAAGACTATGGCTACCAGCTAGGACGGCACTGGGGGATCGGCCAGCGCGGCAAGGACAATGGCGCATTGCTGATCGTCGCGCCGCAGGCGCGCAAGCTGCGTATCGAGGTCGGCTACGGGCTGGAAGAGCGCCTGACCGATGCCCAGTCCTCCGTCATCATCAACAGCATCATTACCCCGGCGTTTCGGCGCGGTGAGTTCAGCCAAGGTATCGTTCAGGGCACGGCTGCGATTATTCAGGTATTGGGGGGCAACCCCTTGGCCGAACCGGCCCAGGCGACGGGCGCAGAGGCCGAAGGCGGCTCGCGTGGCTGGACCATCGGCTTGTTCATCTTGCTGGTGGTACTCGCCTTCACCTTGCAAGGCTTGGGCTTGAGCGGTGGGCGAGGCGGGCGCGGCGGCGGTTTTGGTGGCGGCCTTGGTGGCCTCGGCGGCGGTTCGGGTGGGGGCGGTTTCAGTGGCGGTGGCGGCAGTTTTGGCGGTGGCGGCTCATCGGGCGGCTGGTAGATAACTCATCAACAAGAGCCACAGTGCATGGCATTGCTCAGTGAATTTGAACAACGGCAGGTCGCCGAGGCGATTGCCCAGGTCGAGCGCAACACCGACGCGGAACTGGTCACGGTGTTGGCCGCTCGGGCTGACGACTACACCTATATCCCGCTGCTCTGGGCCAGCCTGCTGGCACTGGTGCTGCCGGGCATCATCTATTACCTCAGCGGCTGGCCGGGTGGGCATGGGCTGCTGATCGCGCAATGGCTGACCTTCATTGTGTTCAGTCTGGTGTTTCGTGTGCCGCGCCTGACCACCCGCTTGATTCCGCGCGCTGTGCGCCATTGGCGGGCCTCGAACCTGGCCCGGCGGCAGTTCCTTGAACAGAACCTGCACCGTACGGTGGGCAGCACCGGCATGCTGATCTTTGTCAGCGAAGCCGAGCGCTATGTGGAAATTCTGGTCGACGAAGGCATTTCCCGGCATTTGGACAATCAGGTCTGGGACCGCATTGTGCAGCGCTTCACCGGGCAGGTCGGGCAAGGCCAGACCTTGCAGGGTTTTCTCGACTGTATTCAGGCGTGTGGCGAACTGTTGAGTGCCCATGTGCCACTGACGCAGGCCCGAAATGAATTGCCCAATCGCCTGGTGATATTGCCGTAAGGGCAGGGCAATCATCGACAAAAGCTGTGCCTGCGCCGGTCATCCACGTAAAATGCCCGGCACTGGCGCCGACTGGCGCGTCCCCGCACTCCGAGGCACCCACTCCTGATGTCCGATACCCCTACCGCCCAGGCCGCGCCGGATGCGCGTGCGCAGTTTCTGGCCCTGCTCGCCACCTGCCTGCAGCAGAATGCCCTGATCAAACTGGTGCTGGCGCGCCATGTCGGCACCGAAGAAGCCCTGCAACGGGTGATCGCCAAGCCGCTGACCGTCAAGGGCCAGGCTTGCCTGTCGTTTGTCTACCGCTACCAAACCCGTGACATCACCCGCAATTTGCCGGTCGACGAAGCCCTGGCACTGGTGACTGAACTGCTGCCAGGCAGTTTTCGCAACGCCCACCTGCAGAGCCTCAGCGATGAAGCCCAGTTGGAGTTCAGCAAGAAAGGCAAGCCGATGCTGCACCACAGCGCAGCACAGCAGGCACGTCAGGCGCCGGCGGGCGAGCATGACCGGGAGAAGAAACGCTACCTGGAACTGAGCCGACCGTTCCTGGTCGACCTGGGTGTCACCGATAAGCAGCATGCGCTGATTCCGGCCATGTCGCGCAAGTGGAAACAGATCAACAAGTTCATCGAGGTGTTTTCCCATGCCCTCGGCAGCTCGACCCTGGGCGCAGAGCAGCCACTGCGTGTCGCGGATTTCGGCTCGGGCAAGGGTTACCTGACCTTCGCCATCCATGATTACCTGCGCAACACCCTGCAGCGTGAGGCTCAGGTCACCGGCGTCGAGCTGCGCCAGGACATGGTCGAGCTGTGCAACAAGGCTGCGGCTCAGTTGGAGCACCCGGGCCTGCATTTCGAACATGGCGACGTGCGCACCGTTGTGCCCAGCGCCATCGACGTGATGATTGCCCTGCATGCCTGTGACATCGCCACCGACTACGCCATCCACACCGGTATCCGCTGTGGTGCAGCCATCATCATGTGCTCGCCGTGCTGCCACAAACAGATTCGCCCGCAAATGCACACCCCGGGCCTGCTCAAGCCGATGCTGCAATACGGCCTGCATTTGGGCCAGCAGGCTGAAATGCTGACCGACAGCCTGCGCGCGCTGTACCTGGAAGCCTGCGGCTATGAAACCAAGGTGTTCGAGTTCATTTCCCTTGAACACACCAACAAGAACAAGATGATCCTGGCGATCAAGCGTCGCGATCCGGTCGATGCGAGCGTGTTGATGGCCAGAATCCAGGAGCTCAAAGCGTTCTATGGGGTTCAGGAGCACTGCCTGGAAACCCTGCTGCGGGCTGACGGTTTGCTCGCGGCCTAAACCTTGGCTGGGCGCTGGGCCGGATACACCCGTGTGCGCCGGCCCAGTACCACAGTCAGAATCACCCCGGTGGCAAACACCCAGGTAATCGGCTCGACCTGTTCGCCAAAGAACAGGGCGGAAAAGGCGATAGTGAAGAAGATCTGCAGCAACTGCACCTGACTCACCCGGGCGATGCCACCCAGCGCCAGGCCGGCGTACCAGGCAAAGAAACCGATGAACTGCGAGAACAGCGAAACATAACCGAAGGCCCACCAGGTTTTGCTGCTGACCTCGCCCTGGTGCTGCAGCGCCAGGTACACCACCGGCCCGAGCAGCAACGGGCTGGCCAGTACCAGCGCCCAGCAGATCACCTGCCAACCGCCCATTTCACGGGCCAGTCGCCCACCTTCGGCATACCCCAGGCCACCCACCGCAATGGCGGCGAGCATCAGCAGGTCACCGGCCTGGATCTGCCCGGCACCCATGATCATGGCGTAGGCCAGCACCAAAACGCTGCCCAGCGCGGCGCAGGCCCAGAAGGCTTTTGACGGGCGCTCGTGGGACAACCAGGCCGCGTACACCGCTACGCACAGCGGTTGCAGGCCGTTGACCAGTGCCCCGTGGGATGCCGGTACGGTTTGCATGGCCCACGCGGAAAACACCGGGAACCCCAGAATGACCCCCAGCGCTACCAGGCTCAGCCCTTTCATTTGCTGCCAGGTCGGCCATTTTTCGCGACGCCAGAGCAACAGCGCGGCAGCGGGAATGGCTGCGACCAGCGCCCGGCCCAGCCCATTGAGCAGTGGGTGCAGTTCCTGCACGACGATACGGGTCATGGGCAGGGTCAGGCTGAAAATGACCACGCCGAGCAGGCCGAGGGCCATGCCGGTGTTTTCGCGGGTAGACATGCGGGAACGCCTTGGGCAGATAAGTCCGTCCATTGAGCCACAGGCGTTGGGTGCGGTCTTGTAACAGTTGCATACAAAACAACGGATACAGTCCCTGCACAGCGTTTAGCGGCGACGTTTGCTCGCAGGGGGAACGGCCACCGCCAATTCAGCCTGCCCCAACGGGTGGCTGCTGGCATCGAAGAAACACAGTTCGATGTCCGGGCGCTCGGCAAACAACGCCGCATAGTGCTGCTTCTGGCCGATGATCGCTGCTTCGCTCAGTGGGTGTACCGCAATCGCGAGGTGGCCGGGGCTGGCCTGTTTGATGGCCTCCACCAGATGCCGGTCGGAACTGTCCAGGCGGTGCCCGAAAATACACAGGCCACCCTCATGGCTGGCCAGTTCGCCGTGGCACCAGCTCAGGTAGTCCGAGGTACGGATAGCGCGCAGTTTGTCGTCGCTGCTGCTTTCATTGATGAACAGCGGCACATCGCCGGGGGTGTTCACCGCAAAGCCGTCGAGCAGGGCGCTTTCGCGGGCACTGCGTTGGCGGGTGCTGCCGTCTTGTTGCTTGAGCAGGTGCAAGCCACCGTGCAGGTAAAGCAGGCGATGGCCTTCACCGCGGCTGCGGCGTACGTCAAACACGCCCTCCTCATCGAACAGCACCTGAAACCCTTCAGGCGCGTAGCTCACCGCCCAATGGGTGAGCAGGTCGTAGTTGCTCGAATAGATGCTGCGGTAATTGCGCAGCTCCTGGTTGAGGGTGTGCAGGGTCGAGGCAGGCAGCAGCTTCCACGGGATATGCACGCTGCGCACGGCATGAATCAGCGCTTCCTTGATTGCGTAATAGCGGTTCAGCGGCGCCGACGAACTGATGGCCAGGGCGGCATTGACCCGTACTGTGGTGTTCAGCGCCGTGAGCACCGGCTCGAACACCTCCGTGCCCATGGACTTGAACAAGGCCTGATCGGTAAGCCCCAAGGGTTTGTGGCGTACCCGCTGGGCCAGCTCGAACAATGAGAAATAGGCGAACGGGCGCCACACCGTACGGCTGGCACCGTTGCCCAGCAGCAACCCGCTGCAAGGACGGCGGGAGGTCAGTTCAGGCCAAGCGGCGAGGGTGGCGTCGAAGTTGGCAGAGGGCATGCAGGGCTCACAGACAGGTAATGCAAAGGAATGGGCGCGACTGTATCACGCACGTCCTGCTTGTCATCATCGCGGGCCATCGGCTGTGCGGCTGGCTGGCTTTTGGAAGCCCGCGTAGACTCTCGAGCCTTGCTCTGTTCAGGCCCCGTGTTCCGATGACGTTTTCGCTTGTATTTGCTGTGCTCGCCTCCGGCTTTATCTATGGCATTACCCCAGGCCCCGGTGTCCTGGCGGTGCTCGGTATTGGCGCGGCACGTGGGCGTAAGGCGGGGGCGGGGTTTCTTTGTGGGCACCTGCTGGGTGATGTGCTCTGGTGTGGCACTGCGTTGGTGGCTATCGTCGGCGCGCGCCAGGTTGGCAGCCTGTTGTTTGATGGCCTGGGCGTAATCAGCGGCGTGTACCTGTTCTGGCTGGGCCTGCGCGCCTTGCGCAGTCGCCCGTCTGCTGAAGACGGGCAGCAGGGGCCGGTGCGTCAGCCGTTCTGGCATGGCGTGGTGTTCGGCCTGACCAATCCCAAGGCCTACCCGGTGGCCGTTGCCACCTTTACGGCATTGTTATCCAGCCGCGCCGAGGCACTGACCTGGTCGATGCTGCCCTTGTTGATCGTGCTCAGCTTTGTGGGTGGCTTGCTGGCCTACGCGATTCTGGTGGCGCTGGTGGGCGCGCGCCAGGTCCGTACGTTATATGTGCGCTATGAACTGTGGATCACCCGTGCCTGCGGGTTGATGTTCATTGGTTTCGCAATCAATGCGCTGGTGCATGCCTTGCCGGGGTTGCTGGCGGGTTGATCGCGTGGCCCCAATCGCAGGCAAGACCTGCTCCCACCCGGCCCCGATCAAACCGCGTGGGATGCAGGCTTGCCTGCGATGGCGTCAGTGAAGGTATTAGCGCTTCATGGCCTGTGCCTCGAACCCGTCGAGCAGGGCGTCAATCAACGCTTTTGCCGCCTCCATCGCGTGCAGCGAGGCCCAGCGCAAGCCTTCCGGGGTGCGCTCATGGCAGAAGCAGGTCTGGTTGACGGCATCAATGCCTGCCTTCAGTTGCAAGGAGGCATGCACCAGCGCGTCTTCGGCACTAATGCCTTCGTTAACGGAAAACAATGGCGGGTGCCCCGCGTCGCAGGAGCCAAAAGGCAGCGAGGCTGTTTTATACGGCGCACAACGTGGTGGGTCGGGAACAATCTTCATCATGGTAAAGCTCCTATAGACATAGAGGAGCTGCCCTGACTCACTTCCACATGAGGGTGGCAGCCACACGCAGGGTGGAAGACCGGTCTATAGGAATCCGGCGCACCCCAAAGGGTGCCCTGCGCGTAGCCGCCATAACAAATCATACAGGCATAAAAGTACGCCAGCATTCACCTGTCAGGGAATACACGCCTATAGAGGGTCCAGACTTCCACATCTGGTCGCTGAATATGCAGCGACCCCCGAAGGCTAGTGGGCATGCCGTTGTGCAACAAGGTCAGCACTTCCCAAGGTTATGTAGGAAGTTTCGCTTACTCCGATGCAAACAGCTCTTTGTTCCGGTTGCGCCATACGCGGTAGGCGCGAATGCCGGCCCGTACCGAGCCGAACAGCAAGCGATCCTCCAGTTCCCGCGCGATCCCCGAGCGCACCAGCATGCGCAAGAACTTGCCGCGGGCACGGGCAATGCCGAACAGAATGCCTTGTGCTTTGAGGGTGTCCCGCACTTCACGCAAGGCCGCGATACCGCTGACGTCGATGGTGCTCACCGCTTCAGCGTCGAACAGCACCGCACGGGGTTGGTGTTCACGTTGTACGGCATCGAGTAGGCGCATTTTGAAGTAGTCGGCGTTGAAGAACAGAATCGCATCATCGAAGCGGTACACCACTAAACCCGGTACGGTGCGGGCATCTTCGTGGTGACGAATGTCCACCTGGCCTTCGACGCCGGGTAGCCAGCCGAGTACGGCATCGGTTGGCTGGTAGATGCTGTACAGCAGGCGCAGGATGGCCAGGGTTACGGCAATGATAATGCCCGGCAGCACGCCCGCCCCGAGCACGCCGACGGTGGTGAACACGCAAAGCCAGAACTCGAAGCGACTGAGTGCACGGATCTTGCGCAGTGACTGCACATCAATCAGCCCCCAGCCGGCCATCAGCAACACCGCGCCCAAGGCGGCTTGGGGAATCCAGGCCAGTGGTGCGGTGAAGAACATCAGGATCGCCGCGATCACCAGCGCGGCAATAATGCCCACCAGCTGGCTCTTGCCGCCGACCATATCGTTGACCGCCGTACGCGAGTCGGCACCGCTGATGGCAAAGCCCTGGGAAACCCCGGCAGCGAGGTTCGACACACCCAGTGCAAGAAACTCGTGGTTGGCATTGATCGCGTAGCCATGGCGCGCAGCGAAACTGCGGGCGGTGAGCATCGCACTACAGAAGCTCACGGTCGCGATACCCAAGGCGTCACGCATCAGGCTTTTCATTTCTGCCAGGTTGGTTTGCGGCCAGGCCAGTTCCGGCATCCCGGCGGGCACCGCGCCCAGAATGGCAACGCCGAAGCGGTCCAGCCGCAGCACGCCAACCGCCAGCGTGGCGATGGCCACGGTCACCAGTGCCGCCGGCAAGCGTTGGAAGTGCCGGGGCAACCAGATCAGTGCAAGCAGCCCGGCAACCCCAATGGCCAACGTCGGCCAATGGATTTCGTTCAGGCGCTGCAGCATGTTGATCAGGCTGAGAATGAAACCATCGCCCTCGATCTGAAAGCCGAGCACCTTGCCCAACTGCCCGGCCAGCAGGCTCAGGCCGATCCCGTTCAGGTAGCCGATCAGAATAGGCCGCGAGAAAAAGCTGGCGATAAACCCGGCCCGTGCCGCCCCGGCGGCGATCAGCATCAGCCCCACCAGTACCGTGACAATCACCGACAATTGCGCCAGCCGCTGCGGATCGCCCATCGCCAGCGGCGCAATTGCCCCGGCAACCATCGCACAGGTGGCGGCATCCGGCCCGACCATCAACTGCCGCGAACTGCCGACCAAGGCATAGACAATCATTGGCAAGATGCAGGCATACAAGCCCACATGGGGCGGCAGGCCGACAATTTGCGCATAGGCAATGGCGATAGGGATCTGAATCGCGGCCACAGACAGCCCGGCCTGAAGGTCGTGGCGAAACCACTCGGCGCGGTAATGCAGCAAATTGGCCAGGCCCGGAAGCCAGCGGGAGAGAAACATGAACGGGTCCTTTCGACTGTTTCAGAACAACGCCGCGTTCATTCCCGAGCGCCGAAACACTGCGGCGGGCAGGGCGCCTGGTCAGGGTGCAGCGAGATGAACTGTTTGTACCCGATTGCAGAAACGTTGCAAGAAATTTCGACAGTAAAGCGACTGGCGTTGTTTTGAGTCAGGCGAGAGGCAATGGCTTGATGGTAGATGCAGTATGGAGATGGGGAGATGCGAAAGGAGGGAGAGCAAGAAGTGGAGCGGGTGAAGGGAATCGAACCCTCGTTATCAGCTTGGGAAGCTGGAGTAATGCCATTATACGACACCCGCTCTGCAGGACGACTTTGTACCAGAAGTGAGGCGGGAATTGAAGCCTTTCTTCACGCGTGTTGTGCGGTCGGCCGGTAACGCAAGGTCTGCATCTTGCGGGTGCCCGAAGGCGTGTGATGCAGGTTGCTGCGTTACCGGCGACCCCGATGCTCAGAGGGCAAAGGCATGTTCTCCCAGGGTAAACGGCGTGCGTACGCGGTGTTCCCGAGGCGAGGGGGTGAGGAAACTCAGCAGTGCATCGCGCGAGTCGCGGCAAGCGGCCTTGTGTTCCATGTCGAGGAAGTGGCCGGCGCTCTGGATACGGCTGAAGTGGCTGTTGCGCACGTGTTTGCTGAACTTCTGGGCGTCTTCGGTGGTGGTGTATTCGTCCCATTCCCCGTTCATGAACAGTACCGGGATGTCGATGACACGGGCCGAGCGCAGGGCGTTGTCCAGGTCGTGCTTGAGCACCTGGTTGATGTGGAAGTGCATCTGCTTGTATTCGTGGTTGTCCAGGCTGCTGACATGCCGGTAGTTGAAGCGCTTGAACAGCGACGGCAGGTGCTTGCCGATGGTGTCGTTGACCAAGGCGCCGACTTCGTAGCGGTCGCACTTGCTCAGGTAGTGTGAGCCGCGCTCGAGGTAGTCGCGCATCGGTTCGTTGATCACCGGCGAGAACGAGCTGATCACCGCCTTTTCGATGCGCCGTGGCTTGTGGGCCAAGGCGAGCAGGGTGCAGGCGCCGCCCCAGGAGAAGGACATGATGTGATCGGCAGCAAAATGGTCGATCAGTTCCAGAAGGATCTGGCCTTCGATCTCTTTGGTCAGCAGATGGTCGTTGCGGTTGTGCGGTTTGGACTTGCCCGAATAGGGTTGATCGTACAGCACAACGTTGAATTGTGGGTGCAGGTTACGCACCGTCTGGGCGAACGAGGCAGTGGTTGCCAGCGATCCATTGATCAGGATGATCGTCTTTTCGGCGGCGTCTGCGCGATAGAACTCCGTGTAAACCCGGTACTGACCTTGTATATCCAGCACAGCAATTTCTGGCCTCATGTCGTCGACTCCTGGCGCAAGAAAGGGTAATCGCGCAAGCAAGATTGCACGTTCTTTATGACAGGTAGGCATACGCCTTGAAGTGAAACTGAGGGCCCTTGTCGATCCGCTACAGGCTGGTCGACGGGTATTGTTCTAGGCGGGCAATCTGCCGGACCCCATCACTTCGAGGTGCTGGTAGCCGGCAAAAAGGTGTCTTTGACTACGGTTGTGACTGGCGAGTCACATGCAGACCGACGTTTGGATTCAAGCAGCCATGTGCGGAACCCGCAAGTGCCGTTGGTGTAATTGGCGATATTTTTCTGCCAGGCGGTCGTGACGTCAGAACGCGCTGATTTCGTCTGGGCGCAAGGCGCGGTACTCGCCGGGCAGCAGCGACGGGTCCAGTTGCAGGGGGCCCATGTGTTCGCGGTGCAGGCGTATTACCTTGTTGTCAAAGAAGCCGAACATCCGTTTGACCTGGTGATAGCGGCCTTCGACGATGCTCAGGCGAGCGCTGTGTGGGCTGAGTATCGTCAGGTCTGCCGGTTGCGTGGTGAGGTCTTCAAAGGCGAAGTAGAAGCCTTCCCGAAACTTTTCGATGTAGTGCTCGTCGATGACGTGCTCGGTTTCGACGTAGTAGACCTTGGGGAGTTTGGTCTGTGGCTGGGTCAGGCGCCTGGACCATTGTCCGTCGTTGGTGATCAGCAGCAGGCCGGTGGTGTTGTAGTCCAGGCGGCCGGCGATGTGCAGGTCGTGTTTGTCCGGCTCGTCGAGCAGGTCAAGGACGGTGCGGTGCTGTGGGTCGACCGTGGCGCTGACGCACCCCGCTGGTTTGTGCAGCATGAAATAGCGCAGTGCTCTGCCGGCTTGCACAAGCTGATCATCGACTTCGATTCGGCTGAACTCGCGCACCTCATGCCGTGGGTCGCCGACCTGCGTGCCATCGACGCGTACGCGGCGTTCTGCCAGCAGCAGGCGAACTTGCTGGCGGTTGTAGCAGGGCAGGTTGCTGAGAAAACGGTCGAGGCGCATGGGGCGAGAGGGGCCAGTATCGGGTGCGCAGTTTAGCGCTTTGCGGCGTCCTTGGCTGCCTGCAGTTGGGCTTCTACCTGGGCGCAGCGCGGGCACAGGCAGGCTTTGTCACGCAGCTCGGCCGGCAGTGCTTCAAGCACCTGCGGGTCGATGCTGACGCCGTAGCACCAGCAATCGTGCGTAGCGCTGCGAGGGTTGGCGAGGCTGCAGTGGTTGCTGGCACCGCAGGCCGGGCAGAGGTTGGGCTCGTTCATGCGTGATCCGTGCAGACGCGGTTGCGCCCGCTTTGCTTGGCACGGTAAAGCGCGTGGTCGGCGCGACCGATCAGGGTGTGTAGCGTATCGTCCGGGCGCAGGCTGCTCAAGCCGATGCTGACGGTCAGCTTGATGTCGGCGTCGGCATAACTGAACGCCAGTTGCTCGGTTTTCTGGCGGATCTTTTCTGCAACGCCGAGTGCCTGTTGATGCTCGCTGCCCTGGAGTAGCACGACGAACTCTTCGCCGCCCCAACGGCAGATGATGTCGGAGACGCGCAGGCAGCTCTCCAGTACGCGGGCAAACTGGCGTAACACTTCGTCGCCACCCAGGTGGCCGTAGGTGTCGTTGAGGGCTTTGAAGTGGTCCAGGTCGAGTAGCAGCGCCACCAGTGGCTTGGGCTCGCGCTGGGCTTCGAGCAAGGCTTGTGCGGCAAGCAGGTCGAAGGCCCGGCGGTTCGGTAAGCCGGTCAGGCTGTCGAGGGTGGCCAGGGCCTGGATGCGCTCTTGGTGGCGTTTGATCATGGCATTGAGCAGCGAGAGTACGACCAGGGTGATCATCGCGCAGATCGCCAGGTTGATGTACAGCGATTGGAGGATGCTGTCCAACCGGCCGTCTTCATGTTTTTCGACGAACAGGTACCAGTTCAGTTCCGGGATGAAGCGCACGTTGAGGAACTGGTTGTGGCCGTCGGCACTGCGGTATTCGCGGCTACCGCTGACGGGGATGGGCATCTGCTGAGCCAGGTCACCCAGCCCTTTTATGTCGCTCAAGAGTTGCCCGGCTCGCATGCCCTGTGGGCCGCCATCAGACCCGGTCAGTACGATGCGGCCCTGGCGATCAGCGAAGTAGACACTGCGCATGTAGCGTTTTTGGTAGTCGTCGATGCACTTGATGACCGATTCGAGGCTTAGCCCGACACCGGCGGCACCGATGAAGTTGTTCTGGTAATCAAGGACCTTGTAGTTGATGAAGATGGCCATGTTGTCCTGGTTGGCCATGTCCAGGTCGACGTTGATTTCGTAAGGCGCATCGAGGTTGCGAAGGCGGAAGTACCAGGCATCACGGGCTTCCTGCAGGTCGATCTGCTTGAGTACACCCTGGGCCTGGAAGTAGGTGTGGGTGAGGTCGGAGACGAAGAAGGCGGTATACGCGCGATTGCGAGCCATCACCTCGTTCAGGTAGCGGGTCATGCGCTCAGGCTCGTGTTCCCCGGCCAGCACCCAGTCGCGCAGGAACGTGTCGTTGGCCATCATCGATGAAATGAGGATGGGGCGTACCAGGTCTTTCTGAATTTCCGAGTAGAGGGTGTCGGCAGTCAGTGGCAGCTCGGTGTTGATGATGTTGTCACGGATCGAACTGCGTGAGGCGAAGTAGCTGAGCAGAGACGTCGCGAGAAAGCCGCAGCCCAGCAGGAGCAGTAACGCCAGGATCAGCGAGCGTTGTGAAAACAAGGCAGAACGAGACGGCATGGCATTTCCGTTGCTGGTACCAGTGGCCTGTATTCTAGTGGTCTTGAAGAAAAATAACTGGATGATTTTTAAGGTTATAAGCCTTGTATCAAATTATTTCGTCTGCGGCACCGGGCGCGCTTTTGCGTGTCTGATGTTGTGCCGGTCGATGACCATCGATTGGCGCCGACCAGCGCCGCTGGATGGCAGCTTAGCGGTCCAGGAGGCCGCCATGTATCGCCGACTTTTGCTGATTGTAGTGTTGGGTTCATTAATGGCTGCGTGCGTACCTTATGGAGACCATGGCTACTACCGCAATGACGTTTACACCGTAGATCGTTACTCCTATCGGGACTACGACCGGCCTTCCTACTCGTATGGGCGAGGCTACTATGTGGTGCCTCAGCAGCGTTATTACGCCCCTGCGCCACGCTACTACCGAGCCGCCCCCGAGCCTTACTACAACAACCGTTATCAGGGGCGTGGTTATGACGCCCGTTACCGTCATGACAACCATGGCTACCGGGATGCGCCTCGCCGGGACCGTGATGGCGGCCGTGGTTATGACCGCAATTATGGCCGTGGTCATGAGCATGACCGTGGTCGGGCTTATGGTCGCGGTCAGGAGCACGGTCGTGGCCAGGATTACGGTCGTGGACACGACCGCGATGGCAGATCGGATCGCAACTGGAACCGCTGACACCTGCTAGCACCCCGGAAGGCATCGCCTTGCGCGGGCTGGCCTGCTACAGCACCTACGTGAGTGGCTGTGTTAGGTCTGCCAGCGGATGGCGACCTTCCCATGCCTTGTTGAAATGCGCCTCGACCACTGCTGCGGGTACATGGCTGATGTCTGGCCAATGCCAGTGGGGCTTCTGGTCTTTGTCGATCAGGCGTGCGCGCACCCCTTCGGCGAATTCCGGGTGGCGACAGCAGTTCAGGCTGATGGTGTATTCCATCTGGAATACTTGAGCCAATGACAGGTGCCGTGCACGAGCAATCTGTTGCCAGACCAGCAGCGCGGTGAGTGGGCAGCCCTCAAGCATCGTCTGTGCGGCACGGTCGAGCAGGCTATCGGGTTGATGCCGTAGCTGGGCGATGGCGCGCCAGGCGCAGACCGGATCACCGACATCAAGCAGGTTGTCCAGATGCTGGCGGCGGGGCAACCACTGCGCGGCTGGCAGAGCAGGCAGGGCTTCCTGTTGCAGGGCTTTTAACAGGCTATTCAGTTGCAGGGCCGTCTGTTCCTGCCAGTTCAGTTGCAGCAGGCCTTCTATGAGGCTTTCCTGCTGATCCGGGGTCATGAAGCGGTCGGCCAAGCCTAGGTCCAGTGCATCGTGGGCGTTGATCGGTGCGCCGGTCAGGCCCAGAAAAAGGCCCAACTTGCCGGGCAGGCGCGAGAGGAACCAACTGCCGCCGACGTCCGGGTACAAGCCAATACTGATTTCTGGCATGGCCAGGCGGCTGTTTGGGGTGACGATGCGCACGCCGGCCGCTTGCAGCAGGCCCATGCCTCCACCCAACACATGGCCGTGGCCCCAGCATAATAGCGGTTTGGGGTAGGTGTGCAGGCAGTAGTCCAGGCGATATTCGGCGGCAAAGAAATGAGCGGCCATCGGCGGTACTTCACCGGGCCGATCAAGGCAGGCCTGGGCCAGGCTGCGTACCTCGCCGCCAGCACAGAACGCCTTGTCGCCGTTACCACGCAGCAGTACGCAGGCAATGCGCGGGTCTTCAGCCCAGGCCTGCAGGTGCGTGTACAGCGCCTGGACCATCGGAAGTGACAACGCATTGAGTGACTGTGGTGCGTTCAGGCTGGCGATACCAATGCCAGCACCGTCAACACCGGTCAATACTTCAAACGCCACGCTCATGGGGAGGCCTCGACAGGTTTATCCCGAAAGTATGGTCGCTGATGGTGATCGTGCCGGTCGTCGGTCGGATCGATTGACAAGCACGAGCGGGTTTCCTAGTGTCCGCCCCATTGTTTTCTGGATGACACCATGACCGACGACGACCGTATCAAACTCGAACCCAGCTGGAAGCAGGCCTTGCGCAGCGAGTTCGACCAGCCCTACATGCAGGAGCTGAAAGACTTTCTGCGCCAGGAACATGCTGCAGGCAAAGAGATCTACCCGCCAGGGCCGATGATTTTCAATGCGCTGAATTCCACGCCGCTGGATAAAGTCAAAGTGGTGATTCTCGGCCAAGACCCGTACCACGGCCCCGGTCAGGCCCATGGTCTGTGTTTTTCGGTGCAACCAGGTACGCCTACACCGCCGTCGTTGCTGAACATTTACAAAGAACTGCAGCGCGACCTGAACATCGACATTGCCAACCATGGCTGCCTGCAGCACTGGGCTGAACAAGGCGTGTTGCTGCTCAATACCACCATGACTGTCGAGCGAGGCAATGCGGCGTCCCATGCCAACAAGGGCTGGCAGCACTTCACCGACCGGATTATCGAAGTGGTGAGTGAGCAGCAGCCAAACCTGGTTTTCCTGCTGTGGGGCGCGCATGCGCAAAGCAAACGCAAATTGATTGATGCCACCAAGCACCTGGTCCTGACGTCGGTGCATCCATCGCCGTTGTCGGCTTACCGTGGTTTTCTCGGGTGTGGCCATTTCAGCCAGACCAATCGCTTCCTCGAGCAGCGTGGCCTGGCGCCTATCGATTGGCGCCTGCCGCCTGCGTAAATGAAGCACCTTCTGTGGGCTGCGCAAACCGCTTGGTTCTTCGGCTTGCGCAAGCGGCAGGTTATTCGCTGTGCCGGGTCCAGTGGTGAAACAAGGGCTCGGCCAGAAACAATACAAACAGCAGGCGCATGACCTGCAACGCCGTCACCAGTGGCACTGACAGTTGCAGGGTTTCGGCGGTCAGGCTCATTTCCGCGATGCCGCCCGGCATCATGCCCAGGGTCAGTGAGCGCAGATCGAGGTGGGTAGCGAGGCTCAAGGCCCAGGCGGCGAGCCCCGCGATCAGCATGCTCAACGAGGTGGCAATCAGTGTCCGCCCAAGAAAGGACGGCGCGCGGCGGAAGAACGCCCGGTTGAAGTGACAGCCCAGGCCGCTGCCAATCAGCCATTGGCCGATCTGGCTGGCGCCGTCTGGCAAGCCGATCTGCAGGTTCCAGCCAATGCTGACACTGGCGGCGACCAGCAATGGGCCGAACAACCAGGGGTTGGGCTGGCGCAGCCGTTGCCATGCCCAGGCCGTTAGCCCGCCCAACGGGATCACCACGACCAGCCAGCGCCAATCGACGTTGCCGGCATGCAGCAGCGGTGCACCGTCGCCGAGCAGGAACTTGAAGGCGGCAGGTACGCACAGCACGACCACCAGCACCCGCAGGCTTTGCGCCGCTGCGACGTGGCTTAGGAACGCGCCATTACGCGCCCCCAGGTTGACCATCTCCCCTGAGCCACCCGGCATGCTTGAGAAGAATGCCGTGGCTCTATCTTCACCGGTTCGACGCAACAGCCAGACCCCGACCACGCTGGACAAGCTGGTAAGCAATGCACCGAAGAAGATCAGGCCAAAGTGGCTCGCCACCTGCTCGACCACCGCTGGGGTGAAGTGCAGGCCGATGCCGACACCGATTGTCCATTGTCCGCCTTTACGGCCGCCGGGGATTTCCTTCAGTTGCCAGGGTGTCAGGCAGCGCACCAGGATGACGGCGAGCAGCGAGCCGACCATCCAGGGCAATGGCCAGCCGACCTGGCTGGCGAGAAAGCCGCCTGCCAGGCCGACCAGTGCGGTTGCCCACCAGCCTTGTGGTGCTGAATCAGGCATCGGCCAGGGCACGTCGCTGCACGCTGCGTTTACGCCAGATACGCAGCAGTGGCAGTACCAGCATGAACGCAGTCAGTACCCATACCGACAGGCTGATCGGGCTGGCCCAGAGGATGTCCAGCGCACCGTTGGAAATCGACAGGGCCCTGCGCAGGTTCTGCTCCATCAAGCCACCAAGGATGAAACCGAGCAGGATTGGCGACAGCGGGAAGTCGAGCTTGCGCAGGATGTAGCCGAAGATGCCGATGCCGATCATCAGGAACAGGTCGAAGGTGGTGGCGTGGACGGCATAGACACCAATGGCGGTAATGATCGCGATCACCGGCACCAGCGCCCAGTTCGGCACGGCGAGAATACGGGTGAACAGGCGAATCATCGGGATGTTCAGAATCACCAACATGATGTTGGCGACGAACAGCGACGCGATCAGGCCCCAGACGATATCGGGTTGTTGTTCGAACAGCAGTGGCCCCGGGGTGATGTTGTACAGGGTCAGGGCGCCGATCATCACGGCGGTAGTGCCCGAGCCCGGCACGCCGAGGGTCAGCATCGGTACCAGAGCGCCGCAGCAGGATGCGCCAATCGCCGTTTCTGGCGCAGCCAGGCCGCGTTTGTCACCTTTGCCGAACGTGCCGCTGGCGCCCGCGATACGTTTTTCGGTCATGTAGGCCACGGCGCTGGCCAGCGTTGCGCCTGCACCCGGCAGCACGCCCATGATGAAACCGAGCAAGCCGCAGCGAATGTTCACCACGAACACTGATGCCGCTTCCTTGAGGTTGAACAGCATGCGTCCGGTGGCTTTTACGGCTTCGTGGCCGTGGTGGGTTTTTTCCAGCAGCAGGAGAATCTCGCTGATGGAGAACAGGCCCAATACCAGGACGACGAACTGGATACCGTCGGCCATGTGCACGCTGTCGCCGGTGAAGCGGTACACACCACTGTTGGCATCAATCCCGACACTGGACAGGAACAGGCCGATCAAGGCGGCGATAAAGGTTTTCAACGGCCTGTCCCCGGCCATACCACCGAGGCAGACGATGGCAAAGACCATGAGCACGAAGTACTCGGCAGGGCCGAAGGCTATCGCCCATTTGGCCAGTAACGGCGCGAACAGCACCATGCCGCAGGTGGCGATCAGGGCGCCGATGAACGAGCTCCAGGCCGACAGCGACAAGGCCACGCCGGCCAAGCCCTGACGCGCCATCGGGTAACCGTCGAGGGTGGTCATGACCGTGGAGGCTTCGCCCGGGATGTTGAGCAGGATCGAACTGATCCGCCCACCGTACTCGCAGCCCAGGTACACCGCTGCCAGCAGGATCAGCGCCGACTCTGGCGGCAGGCCCAGGGCAAAGGCAATGGGGATCAACAGGGCGACGCCGTTGATCGGGCCCAGGCCCGGTAGCAAGCCGACCACGGTGCCGATCAGGGTACCGGCCAGGGCGGTGACCAGGTTGTAGGGGCTCAGGGCGACGCCGAAGCCTTGGCCCAGATAGCTGAGGGTATCCATGTCAATTCTCCAGAATGTCGAGCAGGCCAAGGGGCAGCGGCACATCCATCACCCGGTCGAACAACAGGTACAGGGCAATGCTCATCACGCCGATGATGGCGGCGCTGGGCAGCCAGCGACCGCCGTACAGACGTGCCATCGGTACTCCGATCAGGATGCTGCTGAGGATGAAGCCCAGCGGTTCAAAGGTGGCTGCGAAGACCAGTAACAGCAGTACACAGACGCCGATTTTGTTCAGCGTGGCGCGGTCCAGCGCCGGTTCATCGTCGCTGTGCACGATGGGGGTGGGGCGAAACAGCAGGTACAGCAATGCTGCGCTCATCAGGCCAAGCATCAGCAGAGGATAGGCGCGGGGGCCGACCGGTTCGTAGGAAAAGGCGGCCTGGTAGGGCCAGGCCATGACGGCCAGGACGGCGCATGCCGCCAACAAAACGAAGGCGAAGAGTCGTTGCAGGATCATGGTGAATCCTCTTTGGGGCAGGGGATCGCCGGCAAGGCTGACGCCTACGGGGCGGTGTAGGTGCCTTGCCAGCGATAGGCTTTCTGGATAAGCGGGTTATTGAACCAGGCCGAATTCCTTGGCCAGGGCCTTGTAGTCCGCCACCTGTTTCTTCACGTAGGTGTCCAGTTCATTGCCCGTCAGGGCGAAGGGGAAGAGTTCGCGCTGATCACGCAATGTGGCGAAGTCTTCAGAGGCCAGCAGTTTGTCGAAGGCATCTTTCCACCAGGCATATTCTTCGTCTGTGACCTTCGGCCCCAAGTAGAAGCCGCGCACTACTGGCCAGACAATGTCGTACCCCTGTTCCCTGGCGGTGGGGATGTCTTTCATTTCCGGCTCATCCAGGCGTTTCTCGGCAAACACCGCCAGCAGGCGCATGTTGCCGCTTTGGATGTGCGGCATGGAGTCGGAAATGTCGGTACTGCCCACTTGAATGTGCCCACCCAGCAGTGCCGTGGCGATTTCACCGCCGCCCTCCAGCGCCACATAACGCAGGTCCCGCGGGTTGATCCCCGCAGCCTTGGCGATCAGTGCGGTCTGCATCCAGTCCTGGCTGCCGACGGTACCGCCCGAGCCAATAACCACTTTGCTCGGGTCTTTCTTCAGTGCCGCGACCAGATCGTCGAGAGTCTTGTAGGGGGAGTCGCTCTTCACTGCAATGGCGCCATAGCTGGTGCCGACTGCCGCCAGCCAGCGTACGGCGTTTTCATCGAAGCGACCGAACTTGCCTTGGGCCAGGTTCAGCAGCGAGCCGCTCGACCAGGCAACCAGGGTGCCCGCGTCGGCGGGGCGCTGGGCAACCACGGCGTTGTACGCCACGGCGCCGACACCGCCGGGCATGTAGGTCACGCGCATCGGTTTGGTGAGGATTTTTTCGTTGACCAGTGCGCTCTGTACCAGCTTGCAGGTCAGGTCGAAACCGCCCCCGGGCGAAGCCGGGGCGATGCATTCGGGGCGTTTCGGTTCGCCAGCCAGGACATGGCCGGCCAGTAACAGGCAGCTAGTGGCAAGGGCAATACGGCGCAGGGAAAAGGTCATGGTCATTCTCCTCGGATATTATTGTTATTGGGCTTACCACAGCGCCACGTTGTAGCTCACCAGCAGCCGCACTTCGTCGGCGTCACGGGCGAACGACGAGCGGTAGGTCGCGTTGCGCAGGCGTACGGCGACGTTCTTGAACGTGCCGCTCTGGACGACGTACTTGAACTCGCTGTTGCGTTCCCACTCCTTGCCCTCGCCGCCGTTGGCCAGGCTGACATTGTCGCCGTTTATGTAGCGGCTCATGAAGGTCAGGCCAGGTATCCCCAGCTTGGCGAAGTCGTAGTCGTAGCGCACCTGCCATGAGCGCTCATCGGCCCCGGCGAAGTCGTTGATCTGGACGAAGTTCACCAGGTACGGGTCGGAGCCGTCGACATACGGGAAGGCGCTGTCACCGGACATATGCTGGTAGGCGGCGCTGAGTTTGTGCCCGTTCAGGGCGTAGCTGAGCAGGCCATTGAGCGCGGTGTTGTCGATCTTGCCGCCACGGGCCTGGCCCTGGTCATCGCTGAAGGCCATACGCAGGTCGGCGCCGAAGGTGCCTGGGCCCATCGGCTGGCTGGCGAGCATGCCGACGAAGTGCTGGCGGTACACATCGTCGAGTTGGGCGTAGTGGTAGCTGCCGGTGATCCGATCGGTGAACCGGTAGTCCAGGCCCGCCATGTCGAAGTGGTTGCCGGCGACGGTGCCGAGAAAGCGACCGTTCTTGTTGTTGAGGGCGATGTCTTCCTTGTTGGTGTCGTCGCGGTCCTTGGCCTTTTCCAGGCGACCGCCCGTAAAGGTCAGGTTCTTGATTTCCTTGGAGGTCAGCAGGCCGCCCTCGAAGGTTTGCGGCAGGATGCGCCCGTCATTGGGCTGCAGGGTCGGCAGCTCGGGGATCAGCGTACCGAGCTTCAGTTCGGTGGCGGAGATCTTCACCTTGCCGGTCAGGCCCAGCTTGGAGTACTCGTCGGCGGCATAGCCATTGTCGTGGGTCGGCAGCAGGCCGGTGCCGGTACGGTCGGGGCTTGAGTCGAGCTTGATGCCCAGCATGCCCAGGGCGTCGATGCCGAAGCCAACGGTCCCTTCGGTGTAACCTGACTCCAGGTTGAGCATGAAGCCCTGGGCCCATTCGTCGCGTTTGGATTGCTGGGCGCTGGTGCCGTCGCGAAAGTCACGGTTGAAGTACATGTTGCGGGTTTCAAAGCTGGCACTGCTGTCTTCGATGAAAGCGGCCTGGCTCAGCGGTGCAACGCCAGCAAGGGCGAGTGCGCTGGCAATAGCGGTAGGGCGGGTACGCAAATGACGGGTAGGCGCGAACGCCTGCAGCTGCATCGACAGCATGGTGGATCACTCCGTTATTGTTCTTATTAGCGCGAGCCTTGAGGTTCGCTTATCGGCTTCCAGAGAGGGCCGTGAAGGGATGCTATGAGGTGAAGCTTTCACTAACCTTTCAATGCACTTTCATTGCGACGATGGCTTCACAGTGGTTGTCTCGGCTGTACACTCCGCGCCATTGACCGCGACGTAACCGGGGAAAAAACGATGCGTGTTCTGCTCGTCGAAGACCATCTGCAACTGGCCGAAAGCGTGGCTCAGGCACTCAAGGGCATCGGCTTGACCGTCGATATGCTGCACGATGGCGTGGCCGCCGACCTGGCCCTGGCCAGTGAGGAGTATGCGGTGGCCGTGCTTGATGTCGGCTTGCCGCGCATGGATGGCTTTGAAGTACTGGCGCGCCTGCGCGCACGCGGCAAGAACGTGCCGGTGCTGATGCTGACTGCGCGAAGTGACGTCAAGGATCGGGTGCACGGCCTGAACCTGGGCGCCGACGATTACCTGGCCAAGCCGTTTGAACTGAGTGAGCTTGAAGCGCGGGTGAAGGCGTTGTTGCGCCGTACGGTGTTGGGAGGGGAGCGCCAGCAGCGCTGCGGGCCACTGGTCTATGACCTTGATACCCGGCGCTTCACTTTGGGTGATGAGTTGCTGACACTGACCTCCCGCGAGCAGGCAGTGCTTGAAGCGTTGATCGCTCGCCCTGGGCGGGTGATGAGCAAGGAGCAGCTGGCGGCGCAGGTGTTCGGTCTGGATGAGGAAGCCAGCGCTGATGCCATCGAAATCTACGTGCATCGCCTGCGCAAGAAACTCGATGGTCAGCCAGTGGCGATCGTTACCTTCCGGGGGCTCGGCTACCTGCTTGAGCACCGCGATGCGTGACTCAGGAAGCCTTCGCGGGCGGCTGCTGTGGAACCTGGCGCTGCTGCTGGTGGTGTTGATGGTGGCCAGCGGCCTGAGCGCCTATTGGAACGGTCGAGAGGCTGCCGACACCGCTTACGACCGTACACTGCTGGCCTCGGCGCGAACCATTGCGGCCGGGCTGTCCCAGCGCGACGGTACCTTGAGCGCTGATGTGCCTTATGTAGCGTTGGACACCTTTGCTTATGACAGCGCCGGACGTATTTACTACCAGGTCAACGATATTAATCAGCGTTTGATCTCCGGCTACGAAAACCTGCCGCCACCACCACCGGGTACGCCGCGCACTGACGACTA
The DNA here is from genome assembly GCF_036348395.1 of Pseudomonas sp. AL 58. Lineage (NCBI taxonomy): Bacteria > Pseudomonadati > Pseudomonadota > Gammaproteobacteria > Pseudomonadales > Pseudomonadaceae > Pseudomonas > Pseudomonas sp. AL 58. Next base: position 122,626 of record NZ_JAZBQR010000012.1, on the reverse strand, counting down.
CCCGGCGCTGGCGCGTTTCTACGATGCCCAGTACCTGGGGCAGGACGTACGCGTGGTCAGCCTGCTCAAGGCGGTGAGCGAGCCGAACATGAACGGCATGGCCGAAATTCGTGTTGCCGAAACCGAAGAGGCGCGGGTACGCATGGCCCGCAGCCTGATGGCCGACACCTTGCTGCGGCTAGGGATGCTGGCGATTGGTGCGTTGTTTCTGGTGTGGTTTGCGGTGAGTGCCGCGCTGCGTCCGCTGGGGCGTTTGCGCCGAGCGGTAGAGGAGCGTCAGCCGGACGACCTGCGACCGCTGCCGCAGGTGCAGGTGCAACGAGAGCTTGGGCCGCTGGTGCGCGCCTTGAACCACTTCACTGAGCGCCTGCGCGGGCAGTTTGAGCGTCAGGCACAGTTCATTGCCGAGGCGGCCCATGAACTGCGTACACCGCTGGCAGCGTTGAAAGCGAGGGTCGAGTTGGGGTTGCGCACACAGGAGCCGCAGGTGTGGCGTGACACTCTCGAGGCAACCGCGCAAAGCACTGACAAACTGACCCATCTGGCCAATCAGTTGCTGTCGCTGGCGCGGGTGGAGAATGGTGCCCGGGCAATTGCCGAAGGCGGGGCGCAGTTACTCGACCTCAGTCAGTTGGCGCGTGAGTTGGGGATGGCCATGGCGCCATTGGCTCATGCCCGTGGTGTGGCGCTGGCGCTTGAGGCGCCGGAACCGGTGCAGTTGCGTGGCGAACCAACCTTGCTCAGTGAGTTGCTGAGCAACCTGTTGGACAACGCCTTGGCCCATACCCCGCCCGGTGGCAACGTGATCCTGCGGGTCATGGCCCCGGGTGTTCTTGAGGTGGAGGATGATGGGCCGGGAATCCCGGCGGCCGAGCGCGAGCGGGTCTTCGAGCGGTTCTACCGGCGTGGCGCGCAGGGCACCGGCCTGGGGCTGGCCATCGTGGGTGAAATTTGCCGTGCGCACCTTGCCCAGATCAGCCTGCACGATGGTGAAGGTGGCGGCCTGAGGGTGCGCGTCAGCTTCACCCCGGGCTAGCGGAACATGTGCCGAGCGCTGAGCAGGTCGCTGCTCAGCAGGGGGGTGTTGGCCGGCAACTTCAGGTGCGCGTAGGCCGGCAACGAGGTGAGGGAACGCTCGCGTCCGCTGGTATCGCTGATGGCGCGAGCAATCTGGACGATATCTACGTAATCGATCTGCTGGGTCCGGCGGTCGAGGTCCTGGGTCAGGCTTGGCAGTTTTGCCAGTTGCTCAGGGAACTCCCAGACACTGAGGATCTTGTCGCCCAGCGCGGGATGAATCTGCTCGATGATGTGGTTCAGGCATACCGGATCGGACAGCAGTTCGTTGTGTTCTTCGGCGTAGGTGAGGATGGGCAGCACGCCGATTTGGTGAACCAGGCCGGCGAGGGCGCCCTGATCAGGCTTGAGGTTGGTGAAACGTAGGCAGATTTCATAGCTGATGCCTGCAACCTCCAGGCTTTTTGCCCAGATTTCGCGCATTTTCTGCTCGACGACTTCTGAGCGCGCATGGAAGATCTGTTCGATCACCAGGCCGATAGCAAGGTTACAGCTGTAGTTGATGCCCAGGCGCGTGATGGCTGCTTGCAAGTCGGTGACTTCGCAGGCTGCGCGTAGCAGTGGGCTGTTGACCACCTTGATCAGGCGCGCCGAAAGGGCGGCGTCGCGGCGGATCACTTTGCTCAGGGTGCTGACGCTGATCTCGCTGTCTTCGGCCGCTTCGCGAATACTCAGGGCCACCTCCGGCAGGGTCGGCAGCACCAGGTCGTCGTTGTCGATGGCGGTCAGCAATTGTGCTTCGACCATCTTTGCCAGCGTGTTCATTGTGATTCTCTACCGCATTCAATGAGGGCCCTGACGTACTGTGCGGCAGGGCGGGGCTGGCTCAACGCTGGATTTCGCGGTCGCGATCCAGCTCATAAGGTAACGACAGCAATTGCAGGCTCGGGCCTTCCAGGCTACCCAGGTGCAGGTTGCCGTCTTCTGCTGCGTCGGCCTGGAGCACAGCCAGCAGTTCGCAGCCGTGTTCGCTGCGGGCCGCCAGCACCACCTCGCCAACGGACGAGGCGTGTACCGGAGAAAACAGTGCGCTGCCTGGCTCTGGAAGTGGGCCGTCGATCAGGGCCAGACGGTACAGTCGGCGCTTGAGCTTGCCCAGGTACTGCATGCGCGCGACGATTTCCTGGCCGGTGTAGCAGCCTTTCTTGAAGCTGACACCGCCTACCGCTTGCAGGTTGATCATCTGCGGGATGAACAGCTCGCGGGTCTGCGCCATGACCTGGCCAATACCGGCGCGCACCTGGCCAAGCAGCCAGTCGTTCAGCTCGCCTGCTGCCAGGTGGGCGGCCAGGTGGCTGCGTACCTGGTCGGCATTCGCCGCCGGGCACCAGAGTTCAATGCGGCCTTCCGAGACGGCAATTGCCATCAGCCCATCATGAGCTACAAATTCGTCGGGCTTGGCTGGCGCCGTGATGCCAAGCCCTTGCAGCGCCTGTTCAGCATGGCTCAGGCCGAAGCGAACCCAGGCGGCGCTTTCGTCGGTGAGCTTGGCCTTGGAGAACACGGCGTACTTCTTGAGGTCCGCCAATTGTGGCTCGATCAGCTCGCTGGCCATGGCCAACACATAGCCGTCAGCCTGCGGCAGGATGCGGAAGCTCGACTGCATGCGGCCCTTCTGCATGCAGCGGGCACCCAGGCTGGAGGTGTGTTCATTGAGGTAATTGATGTTGCAGGTCAGTTGACCTTGCAGGAACTTGCCGGCGTCCGAGCCGCGGACGGCGAGGACGCCCTCATGAGACAAGGTGCAGAAAAAAGCGGAATCGGCCATGGGTCATCGCAGGGTGATAAGACTGGGGCTCATCATAGAGCGCCGTCGGAAAAATAGGTAGGTGAACTAGACCAATGCCTTGTGCCTGGCCTTGCCTACCCTTGTATACTGGCGGCCTATTTGAGGAGGGCTCCATGGTCGAACAATCTGAACTCAACCGGCTCTTTTGGCACAGCCGCCGTGGCATGCTCGAGCTGGATGTGCTGCTGGTACCTTTTACCCAGGAAGTCTATGCGACCCTGAGCGAAGCGGACCGTGAGTGCTACCGCAACCTGCTGGCTTGCGAAGATCAGGACATGTTCGGCTGGTTCATGGAACGTACCGAGTCCGAAGACCCTGAACTGCAGCGCATGGTTCGCATGATCCTGGACCGTGTCCAGCCCAAGTGACCGCTTCGAATGTCGCTGGCAAGCCTCTCGGGGGTTGCTGGCGGCCTACCTGTTCGGCCAGCTGTCGGCGCTGCTTGCCCTGACCCTGCTGGACCTTCCCGTTGTCGTGCGCTTACTCGGGGCTGCCCTGTGCCTGTTGCATGGCGCCTGGGTGTTGCCGCGGCATATCGTATTGACTCATCCCCGTGCGTTCAGCCGTTTGCGTAGAGACGCCCAGGGCTGGCATCTGTGGAGCCCTGCGCAGGGCTGGCAGTCGGTGCAGTTGTGCCGCGACAGCCTGGCGTTGCCTGGCCTGGTATTGCTGCGCTTCAGGCGCGCTGGGCGACGGTGGACGGAAAGCCTGTGCATTCCCTTCGACGCGCTGGAGCCGGTGCAGCACCGGCGCCTGCGCGTGCGGTTGAAGTTCAGTCGGCGTAGGTGGGCGGCAGCAGAATAGTGTCGCGTGCTTCTTTCAGCATCTGCGGGTAGTCCAGCGTGTAATGCAGCCCGCGGCTTTCCTTGCGCTGCATGGCTGAACGTATCATCAGTTCCGCGACCTGGGCCAGGTTGCGCAGCTCGATCAGGTCGCGGCTGACCTTGTAGTTGCTGTAGAACTCGTCGATTTCGTCGAGCAGCAGGCGTACCCGGTGTTCGGCACGCTGCAAGCGCTTGTTGGTGCGCACGATGCCGACATAGTCCCACATGAATCGCCGCAGTTCGTCCCAGTTGTGCGCAATGATCACGTCTTCGTCCGAGTCGGTGACCTGGCTGGCATCCCAGCATGGCAATGTTGCGGGCATGCTTACCTGGTCCAGCTTGCTGATGATGTCGGCAGCAGCGGAGCGCCCATACACGAAGCACTCAAGCAGCGAGTTACTGGCCATGCGGTTGGCACCGTGCAGGCCGGTGAAGCTGGTCTCGCCAATGGCATAGAGGCCGGGCACATCAGTATGGCCCTGTTCGTCGACCACTACGCCGCCGCAGGTGTAATGAGCGGCCGGCACTACCGGGATTGCCTGGGTGGTGATGTCGATGCCAAAGGTCAGGCAGCGTTCGTAAACGGTCGGGAAGTGGCTTTTGACGAACTCGGCGGGCTTGTGGCTGATGTCCAGGTAGACACAGTCTGCCCCGAGGCGCTTCATCTCGTGGTCGATGGCGCGGGCGACGATGTCCCGTGGCGCCAGTTCGGCGCGCGGATCGAAGCGTGGCATGAAACGCTCGCCGTTCGGCAGTTTGAGCAGTGCGCCTTCGCCGCGCAGTGCTTCGGTAATCAGGAAGCTCTTGGCCTGCGGGTGATACAGGCAGGTCGGGTGAAACTGGTTGAACTCCAGGTTGGCGACCCGGCAGCCTGCCCGCCAGGCCATGGCGATACCGTCGCCGCAGGCCCCGTCGGGGTTGCTGGTGTAGAGGTAGACCTTGGCGGCCCCTCCGGTAGCCAGTACGGTGAAGCGTGCGCCGTAGGTGTCGACTTCGCCTGTCGAGCGGTTCAGAACGTAGGCACCCAGGCAGCGCTCACCCTCCTGGCCCAGGCGCCGCTCGGTGATCAGGTCGACCGCAACCCGCTGCTCAAGCAGTTCGATGTTGGGGCGCTGTCGAGCCTGGGCGAGCAGGGTGGTAAAGATCGCCGCGCCAGTGGCGTCGGCAGCATGAATGATGCGTCGATGACTGTGGCCACCCTCACGGGTCAAATGGAACTCAAAACTGCCGTCGTCGACGCTGGCATGTTCATCGCGCGTAAACGGTACGCCCTGGTCGATCAACCACTGGATGGCTTCGCGGCTGTGTTCGACCGTGAAGCGCACGGCATCTTCATGACACAGCCCGCCGCCTGCGTTGAGCGTGTCCTCGACATGAGACTGCACGGTATCGGTGTCGTCGAGTACGGCTGCTACGCCGCCTTGAGCCCAGAACGTTGAACCGTTGGCGAGCTCGCCTTTACTGAGAACGGCAATGCGCAAGTGCTCTGGCAAGGTGAGGGCCAGGCTCAGGCCGGCAGCGCCGCTGCCAATCACTAGGACGTCATGTTGAAACTGTTGGCTCATGTCTGGAACTTCCGCGCGGGGCGACCAAGAGGGCGTAGGTGCCCCCTAGTATATAAAGGGGGGGATCGGCACAATAGTCAGGCTTTTATGGCATTGTGAAACTATCGTGAATCGAAATGGGTAGTCTTTATAACAGCCCAATACCCGGTATTTCCATGCTATCTGCCGATTTTGCGTATGAGGTATCCCTGTCGGCAGCGGGAACTTTCCTTGAATTTCGGATATCCATAGAAGGCTGCCTGCATCACAGGACGCCGCGTCGATGGCAGGCAGGGCTTGTGTTAGCCGCTCTGCCCATGCCTTCGATGACCAGACTATCGACGCAGCCGGCGACGACCGTGCTGCGTTTTTTCGTGCGGGCTGACGACAGGCTGCAGGAAACTTGCTTGGAGGGGGAGAACTTTTGCGGAAAGCCCGAGTCTATGTTTGCAAGCCTGAGCGATGGCTGTTGCAGCACTCCTCCAGGTTCACCGAGGAGTATTCATGCTAACCCAGGAAGAGGATCAGCAACTTGTCGAGCGCGTGCAGCGCGGCGACAGGCGAGCCTTCGATCTGTTGGTGCTGAAGTATCAGCACAAGATTCTCGGGTTGATCGTGCGTTTTGTGCACGACACCCATGAAGCCCAGGATGTGGCCCAGGAAGCGTTCATCAAGGCCTACCGGGCTCTGGGCAATTTTCGTGGTGACAGTGCGTTTTATACCTGGCTTTACCGCATTGCCATCAATACGGCAAAGAATTACCTGGTGTCGCGCGGTCGGCGGCCACCAGACAGCGATGTAAGTTCCGAGGATGCGGAATTTTACGACGGCGATCATGGCCTCAAGGATCTCGAGTCCCCAGAACGCTCGTTGTTGCGTGATGAGATCGAAGACACTGTTCATCGAACCATTCAGCAACTGCCAGAAGATTTGCGTACAGCGTTAACTTTGCGCGAATTCGAAGGTCTGAGTTACGAGGACATTGCAAGCGTCATGCAGTGTCCGGTGGGTACCGTGCGCTCCCGAATCTTCCGCGCTCGGGAGGCCATAGATAAAGCCCTGCAGCCCTTGTTGCAGGAAACCTGAGACAGCGGCGACAGCCAAGAGAGGAACCGCCATGAGTCGTGAAGCTTTGCAGGAATCGCTGTCCGCGGTAATGGATAACGAAGCGGACGAATTGGAATTGCGTCGGGTATTGAATGCCGTCGACGATTCTGAAGCCCGTGCAACCTGGTCGCGTTATCAGATTGCGCGTGCAGCCATGCACAAAGAGCTGTTGGTGCCGCAGCTGGACATCGCTGCTGCCGTGTCGGCAGCGCTGGCCGATGAAGCGACTCCAGTGAAGGCTGCCCCTCGGTCATGGCGTAGCCTGGGGCGTCTGGCGGTTGCTGCCTCGGTAACGGTTGCGGTATTGGCAGGTGTTCGCCTGTACAACCAAAATGAGATCACTGGCGCTCAACTGGCAGCCCAGCAGCCTCAGCAAGGTCTTTCTGTGCCACAAGTGCAGGGCCCTGCTGTTTTGGCAGGCTATAGTGAAAGTGCCGACCAGCCAGGGCCGATGGCCAATGGTGTGCTGCAGGGGCAAGCAGGCTGGCAGGATCAACGTTTGCCAGGATACTTGCGTCAGCATGCTCAGGAAGCAGCCCTGAAAGGCACTGAAAGCGCTTTGCCTTATGCCCGTGCGGCCAGCCTGGAAAATCGCTAAGTAAGGAGGATCATGCGCACGCTACCTCTCATACCGCTTTTGCTCGGTGTATGGTTGACGGGCCCGGTCTTCGCCGCCAATTCCTCCACTGAAGCTACTGACTGGCTCAGTCGTCTGGCGAAAGCCGAGCAGCAGCAAAGCTATCAAGGTACTTTCGTTTACGAGCGTAACGGCAGTTTCTCCACTCACGAAGTCTGGCATCGCGTTCAGGATGGCAAGATCAGCGAGCGTTTGGTGCAGCTCGATGGGGCGGCTCAGGAGGTCGTGCGTGTTGACGGTATTACCCGCTGCGTGAGCGGAGCCTTGTTGGCGGAGGTGAGCAGTGTACCGGCCGTTCCCGGTCGTGTACTTGATCCGCTGAAACTGATGAACTGGTATGACCTGGGCATTGCCGGCCGTTCGCGTGTCGCCGGTCGCGACGTCACTATCGTTACCCTCAGCCCGCGTGACCAGCATCGTTATGCGTTTGAACTTCATCTGGATCGCGAAACCGGCTTGCCGCTCAAGTCATTGATGATCAATGACAAGGGGCAGTTACTGGAGCGTTTCCAGTTCACGCGCCTGGACACGACCAATGTTCCGAGCGACGCTCAGTTGCAGCCTGGCGATAACTGCAAGGCGGTTGCCCAGGCTTCTGAAGAGGCTGCACAGCGCGTGACGGGCTGGCGTTCAGACTGGTTGCCGCCAGGGTTTGAGCTGGTCAACAGCTCGATACGCCAAAGCCAGGACGGAAAAAGAACTGTCAGTAGCCTCATGTATGACGACGGGTTGGCGCGCTTCTCTGTGTTTGTCGAGCCTTCTGGCGAGGGTGGCGCTGTCGATACGCGTACCCAGCTTGGGCCGACCGTTGCGGTTTCGCGACGCTTGACGACGCCCAAAGGGGATATGGCGGTGACCGTTGTGGGTGAAATTCCTATCGGCACGGCTGAGCGTGTTGCACTGTCGATGCGTGCGCAAGATGCTCAGGCCAAGCAGTGATTGTCGTTTTAGAGGTGCACGGATGACTGGTACACCGACCAGGGACTGACATGATTGGTAAGCTTTGCGGTTTGCAAAATCTGATGGAATTTTCTATAGGTCAGGCCTTTCGGGGTCTGGCCTTTTCTGCTGTTGCAGCATCAAGAATGCCTATGCATCCAGCCTGTTTGTCGCCTTCACGGGTGCCGCCGGGCTTCTTGCGTTCGCAGGTCCCTACTGCTTAACCACGCTTGTTGTGACGGGAGCCGTATGTCAATACCACGCTTGAAATCGTATCTAACGTTGTTCGCCGCCGTGCTGATGCTCGGTCAGGTGGTCACCGCACAGGCCGAAGCCTTGCCGGACTTCACTACGCTGGTCGAGCAAGCTTCGCCGGCAGTGGTGAACATCAGTACCCGGCAAAAAATGCCGGATCGTCAGCTTGCCGGTGGGCAGATGCCAGACCTGGAAGGCTTGCCGCCGATGTTCCGTGAATTTTTTGAGCGCAACATGCCTCCAGCGCCCCGCTCGCCGCGTGGCGATCGCCAGCGCGAGGCGCAGTCGCTGGGCTCGGGGTTTATCATCTCCAGTGATGGCTACGTGCTGACCAACAATCACGTAGTGGCCGATGCCGATGAGATCATGGTCCGTCTGTCGGATCGCAGTGAGTTCCAGGCCAAAGTGGTGGGCACTGACCCGCGCACCGATGTTGCGCTCTTGAAAATCGATGGCAAGAACCTGCCAACCGTCAAGCTGGGCGATTCGGAGAAACTCAAGGTCGGTGAATGGGTGCTGGCTATCGGCTCGCCGTTCGGCTTCGATCATTCGGTGACCAAAGGTATTGTCAGTGCCAAGGGCCGTACACTGCCTAACGACACCTATGTGCCGTTCATTCAGACGGACGTGGCCATCAACCCGGGTAACTCTGGTGGCCCGCTGTTCAACATGAATGGTGAGGTGGTCGGGATCAACTCGCAGATCTTCACCCGTTCCGGTGGCTTCATGGGCCTGTCCTTCGCTATCCCGATCGATGTGGCGCTGGATGTCTCCAACCAACTGAAGAAAGACGGCAAAGTCAGCCGTGGCTGGCTGGGTGTGGTCATTCAGGAGGTCAACAAGGACCTCGCAGAGTCGTTTGGCCTGGATAAACCAGCCGGTGCGCTGGTGGCCCAGGTGCTTGAGGATGGCCCGGCGGCCAAGGGTGGCCTGCAGGTGGGAGACGTTATCCTGAGCATGAATGGTCAGCCGATCATCATGTCCGCTGATCTGCCTCATTTGGTGGGTGGCCTGAAAGAAGGTGCCAAAGCCAGTCTGGAAGTGGTCCGGGAAGGTAAGCGCCGTACGCTGGATGTCACCATCGGCGCACTGCCGGATGACGATCAGGAAATCGTAGCCAGTGCCAACGGTGGCATCGAGCGAAGCAGCAACCGCCTGGGCGTTTCCGTGGCGGACTTGAATGCCGAGCAGAAGAAGGCGCTTGAGCTGAAGGGCGGTGTGGTCATCAAGGAAGTTCAGGACGGCCCTGCTGCAATGATTGGCCTGCGTCCAGGTGATGTTATTACTCATCTGAACAACCAGGCGATCATTTCGGCCAAGAGCTTCACTGAAATTGCCAAGGACCTGCCGAAGAACCGTTCGGTGTCGATGCGTGTGCTGCGTCAGGGCCGCGCCAGTTTCATCACCTTCAAGCTGGCTGAATAAGCCGGGTTGATTGAAGAGGGCGGCCACGGCCGCCCTTTTTTGTGTCTTCTGATGAGCGCAGAGCGCTCTGTAAGCGCCTGCTGTGGGGGAATCGTACAGTTGGCAGGGGATGTTCCTACGGCGCGAAATCGTTGTTCACGTGACGCCCACGCTGAGCATCAGGTACAATTCCCGGCTATTTTTCGGCGGGCCTCGTTCCGCAGCCTTTTTGAGTGTTGACCCGTGAGTGATTTGAGTCATATCCGCAATTTCTCCATCATCGCCCACATTGACCATGGCAAGTCGACGCTGGCCGACCGCTTCATTCAAATGTGCGGCGGCCTGTCCGCGCGTGAGATGGAAGCCCAGGTACTCGATTCCATGGACCTGGAGCGCGAGCGCGGGATCACCATCAAGGCTCACAGCGTCACCTTGCACTACAAGGCAAAGGACGGTGTCACCTACCAGTTGAACTTCATTGATACCCCGGGTCACGTTGACTTCACCTATGAAGTCAGCCGCTCGCTGGCCGCCTGTGAAGGTGCCTTGCTGGTGGTCGATGCTGGCCAGGGCGTCGAGGCTCAGTCGGTTGCCAACTGCTACACCGCCATCGAGCAAGGCCTTGAGGTCATGCCGGTCCTGAACAAGATGGACCTGCCCCAGGCCGACCCGGAGCGGGTCAAGGAAGAAATCGAGAAGATCATCGGTATCGACGCTACCGATGCCGTTGCCTGCAGTGCCAAGAGCGGCTTGGGTGTGGAAGAGGTGCTTGAGCGCCTGGTGCACACCATTCCTGCACCGACCGGTGATATCGAAGCGCCGCTGCAAGCCCTGATCATCGACTCCTGGTTCGACAACTACCTGGGCGTTGTGTCCCTGGTGCGTGTACGCCACGGTCGCGTGAAGAAAGGCGACAAGATTCTGGTCAAGTCCACCGGCAAGGTCCACCTGGTGGACAGCGTCGGTGTATTTACCCCGAAACATACCCAGACCGTCGACCTCAAGGCCGGTGAAGTGGGCTTCATCATTGCCAGCATCAAGGACATTCATGGTGCGCCAGTGGGCGACACCCTGACCCTGAGCTCAACCCCTGAGGTTGAGGTGCTGCCAGGTTTCAAACGGGTTCAGCCACAGGTTTATGCCGGTCTTTTCCCGGTCAGCTCCGATGATTTCGAAGATTTTCGTGATGCATTGCAGAAGCTGACCCTGAACGACTCGTCGTTGCAGTACTCGCCGGAAAGCTCCGACGCACTGGGCTTCGGCTTCCGTTGCGGCTTCCTCGGCATGCTGCACATGGAGATCATCCAGGAGCGCCTGGAGCGCGAATACGACCTGGACCTGATCACCACCGCGCCAAGCGTAATCTTCGAGGTCAAACTCAAGACGGGCGAAACGATCTACGTCGATAACCCGTCGAAGCTGCCGGATATCTCTGCAGTCGAGGATTTCCGTGAGCCGATCGTGCAGGCGACCATCCTCGTGCCTCAAGAGCACCTGGGTAACGTCATCACCCTGTGCATCGAGAAGCGCGGCGTACAGCGCGACATGCAGTTCCTCGGTTCGCAAGTACAAGTGCGCTACGATCTGCCGATGAACGAAGTGGTTCTGGACTTCTTCGACCGCTTGAAGTCCACCAGCCGTGGTTATGCGTCGCTGGACTACCATTTCGACCGTTATCAGTCGGCGAATCTGGTAAAACTCGACGTGCTGATCAACGGCGACAAGGTCGATGCCCTGGCCCTGATCGTGCATCGTGACAATGCGCACTATAAAGGTCGCGCATTGACCGAGAAGATGAAGGAACTGATTCCTCGGCAGATGTTCGATGTGGCCATCCAGGCCGCCATTGGCGGGCAGATCGTCGCGCGAACCACTGTCAAGGCGCTCAGAAAGAACGTACTGGCTAAATGTTACGGTGGCGACGTGAGCCGTAAGCGCAAGCTGTTGGAAAAACAGAAGGCCGGTAAGAAACGCATGAAGCAGGTCGGCAACGTGGAAATTCCACAAGAAGCCTTCCTGGCCGTGCTCAGGTTGGATAGCTAGGTCCTATGTCGCTAAATTTCCCGCTGTTGTTAGTCATCGCCGTTGCCGTTTGCGGTCTGCTGGCCTTGCTTGATCTGCTGTTTCTGGCGCCACGCCGGCGGGCAGCGATCAGCAACTATCAGGGCAGCGTCAGCCAGCCCGATATGTCGGTACTTGAGCAGCTCAACAAGGAACCGCTGCTGGTTGAATACGGCAAGTCGTTCTTTCCGGTGCTGTTCATCGTGCTGGTGCTGCGCTCGTTCCTGGTAGAGCCGTTCCAGATCCCTTCGGGGTCGATGAAGCCGACCCTTGAAGTGGGCGATTTCATCCTGGTGAACAAGTTCTCCTATGGCATTCGTTTGCCGGTGATCGACAAGAAGGTCATTGAGGTTGGTGACCCTCAGCGGGGTGATGTAATGGTGTTCCGCTACCCCAGCGATCCGAACGTGAACTACATCAAGCGGGTGGTTGGCCTGCCAGGTGACCAGATCCGTTACACCAGCGACAAGAAGTTGTTCGTCAACGGTCAGCCGATTGCCGAGCAACTGGTGGGTACCGAGCCAGGCACCCTGGGCAGCGCCGAGCTGTACAAGGAAAAACTAGGCGAGGTGGAGCACCTGATCCGCAAGGAAATGGGCCGCTACCGGATGCCGCCGGACCAACAGTGGGTAGTCCCGGCCGGGCACTATTTCATGATGGGCGACAACCGCGACAACTCCAACGACAGCCGATACTGGGATGACCCCAACATTCCAAAAGAGCTGCACGGCATGGTTCCGGACAAGAACATCGTCGGTAAGGCCTTCGCTGTCTGGATGAGTTGGCCAGAGCCGAAATTGAGTCACCTGCCGAGCCTTTCGCGGGTTGGGCTGATCAAGTAACACCTAAACGGCGCTGTCTTGGGACAGCGCCGAATGCTTTTCTGGCATAGGCTGTGTTCAGGGTGTCTGTGGATGTCCCCGAATCACTGGGTCGGAAGGGCATGAAGCCAAATAGTCTTTCAGGATCCGGATTTGAACAACGCGTTAAACCTGACGGCCACGAGCCAATCCGATAAGTGTGGGCGCCGGGCTGAGTCCCAGGCGCAAAAAATCGGCCATAAACCGAGCGTGGGTACACTGTGAGCGTTTCCTTGAGCCGCCTCGAGCGCAAGCTCGGCTACACCTTCAAGAACCAGGAGCTGATGCTGCTGGCCCTCACGCATCGCAGTTACGCCGGGCGTAACAACGAGCGCCTGGAGTTTCTGGGCGATGCGATTCTCAACTTTGTTGCCGGTGAGGCGCTGTTCGAGCGTTTTCCGCAAGCCCGTGAGGGTCAGTTGTCACGCCTGCGTGCGCGGCTGGTCAAGGGCGAGACCCTGGCCGTACTGGCGCGTGGGTTCGACCTCGGCGAGTACCTGCGTCTGGGCTCTGGCGAATTGAAAAGCGGCGGTTTCCGTCGCGAGTCGATTCTGGCCGATGCCCTTGAAGCGCTTATCGGTGCGATCTACCTCGACTCGGACATGCACACCGCGCGTGATCGCGTGCTGGACTGGCTGACCGGTGAGTTCGAGAGCCTGACGCTGGTCGATACCAACAAGGACCCGAAAACCCGTTTGCAGGAATTCCTGCAGTCACGGGCCTGCGAACTGCCCCGCTATGAAGTGGTGGATATCCAGGGTGAACCGCATTGCCGGACGTTTTTCGTCGAATGCGAAGTGGCCCTGTTGACTGAAAAAAGCCGAGGGCAGGGTGTTAGCCGGCGTATTGCCGAGCAGGTCGCCGCGGCGGCAGCCCTGATCGCCCTGGGCGTGGAGAATGGCAATGACTGATACGAATACTACCCGTTGCGGCTATGTCGCCATCGTCGGCCGCCCCAACGTGGGCAAATCGACGTTGCTTAACCACATCCTCGGGCAGAAGCTGGCGATTACCTCGCGCAAGCCGCAGACCACACGTCACAACATGCTCGGGATCAAGACCGAGGGCGATATCCAGGCGATCTACGTCGATACCCCCGGTATGCACAAGAGCAACGAGAAGGCGCTCAACCGCTACATGAACAAGACCGCTTCGGCGGCCTTGAAAGACGTCGACGTGGTCATCTTCGTGGTCGATCGCACCCGCTGGACCGATGAAGACCAACTGGTGCTGGAGCGCGTGCAGTACGTGCAAGGCCCGGTGATCCTGGCCATCAACAAGACCGACCGTATCGAAGAGAAGGCCGAGTTGATCCCGCACCTGCAATGGTTGCAGGAGCAACTGCCGAATGCCGAGATCGTGCCGATTTCCGCGCAGCAGGGGCATAACCTCGATGCACTGGAAGCACTGATCGCCAAGCACCTGCCGGAAAACGAACACTTTTTCCCGGAAGACCAGATCACCGACCGCAGCAGCCGTTTCCTGGCCGCTGAACTGGTGCGCGAGAAGATCATGCGTCAACTCGGTGCCGAGCTGCCGTACCAGATCACCGTGGAGATCGAAGAGTTCAAGCAGCAGGGCAAGATCCTGCATATCCATGCCTTGATTCTGGTCGAGCGTGATGGTCAGAAGAAGATCATCATTGGCGACAAGGGCGAGCGGATCAAACGCATTGGTTCCGAGGCACGCAAGGACATGGAGTTGCTGTTCGACGCCAAGATCATGCTCAACCTCTGGGTCAAGGTCAAAGGTGGCTGGTCTGATGATGAGCGTGCCCTGCGCTCCTTGGGTTACGGCGACCTGTAAGCCTCCAGGCCCGATACCGTCCGGTGTCGGGCCGACTCCTTTCTGAAGTTCAACTCATGGAACTACCCGTCGGCCAACCGGCTTACGTCCTGCACAGTCGGGCCTACCGCGAAACCAGTGCACTGGTGGACTTCCTCACGCCTCAGGGCCGGCTGCGCGCGGTGTTACGTCGTGCACGGGGTAAGGCCGGAACGCTGGCGCGTCCCTTCGTTGCGCTGGAAGTCGAGTTCCGTGGCCGTGGTGAACTGAAAAACGTCGGGCGCATGGAAAGCAATGGTGTCGGTATCTGGCTGAACGGTGATGCACTGTTCAGTGGCCTCTACCTCAACGAGTTGATGACCCGACTGTTACCCCTTGAGGACCCGCACCCCCGGTTGTTTGAGCATTACACCGCAACCTTGCAGGCATTGGCCGCCGGGCGCGCGCTGGAGCCGTTGCTGCGCTCGTTCGAGTGGCGCCTGCTGGATGAGCTGGGGTATGCCTTCGAGTTGGATCGGGATCTTGCGGGGGAACCGCTGGCCGCCGATGGCCTGTATCGGTTGCAGGTGGATGCAGGCCTGGAGCGGGTTTACCTGCTTCAGCCGGGTGTGTTCAATGGCGTTGAGCTGACAGCCATGGCCGAAGCCGACTGGAGTGTGCCCGGTGCCTTGAGCGCGGCCAAGCGTTTGATGCGTCAGGCGCTGGCTGTTCATTTGGGCGGAAGGCCATTGGTCAGTCGCGAACTGTTTCGCAAGCCGTAAGCTCGTCGTATGCTGTGAGGCTCAATTTTCAGGAGAGCTTCTTCGTGACCCACAGCAACCGCATTCTTCTCGGCGTGAACATCGACCACGTGGCGACACTGCGCCAGGCCCGTGGCACGCGTTACCCGGACCCGGTCAAGGCCGCGCTGGATGCCGAGGAAGCCGGTGCCGATGGCATCACCGTCCACCTGCGTGAAGACCGCCGGCATATTCAGGAGCGCGACGTGCTGCTGCTCAAGGATGTGCTGCAAACGCGGATGAACTTCGAGATGGGCGTCACCGAGGAAATGATGGCGTTTGCCGAGCGTATTCGCCCGGCACATATCTGCCTGGTACCGGAAACACGTCAGGAGCTGACCACCGAGGGCGGCTTGGATGTGGCTGGCCAGGAAGCGCGGATCAAGGCGGCAGTCGAGCGCCTGTCGCGCCTCGGCTCGGAAGTGTCCTTGTTCATCGATGCTGACGAGCGCCAGATCGAAGCCTCTCGCCGTGTCGGGGCTCCGGCTATCGAGCTGCATACCGGTCGTTACGCCGATGCCGAAACACCCGCTGACGTGGCTGAAGAGCTCAAGCGCGTCGCCGACGGCGTGGCCTTTGGCGTCGCTCAGGGCCTGATCGTAAACGCCGGGCACGGCTTGCACTATCACAACGTGGAAGCAGTCGCGGCAATCAAGGGCATCAACGAGCTGAACATCGGGCATGCACTGGTTGCCCATGCCCTGTTCGTCGGCTTCAAGTCGGCAGTGGCCGAGATGAAGTCTCTGATTCTGGCGGCCAGCCGCGGCTGAGCAATAGGTCACTCATGTATGCCGCCAGACGAGGTGATACCTGGTCGGCGGCTTAGCATTGAGCATTACTTGCGCGCGACCAGCACCGCACGGCGTGGTGCTGGCAAACCTTCGATGGTGCGGCTGTGATCGTTGGGGTCGAGGAAGTCGCTGAGCGACTGATAACGCATCCACTCGGTGCTGCGTTGTTCCTCGATGCTGGTGACGCTGACATCGACGCAGCGCACCTCGCTGAAACCGGCGCGACGCAGCCAGCGCTCCAGCGCTGGTACCGAGGGCAGGAACCAGACGTTGCGCATTTGTGCGTAGCGGTCTTCAGGTACCAATACCTGTTGTTCATCGCCTTCGATGACCAACGTTTCCAGCACCAACTCGCCACCCTTGACCAGGCAGTCCTTGAGCGCCAGCAGGTGCTCGATTGGCGAGCGCCGATGGTAGAAGACGCCCATGGAGAATACGGTGTCGAAGCCTTCGAGGTTCGCTGGTAGGTCTTCCAGGGCGAACGGCAAGTGCCAGGCCGGCAGTTCTGGCAGGTAACGTTGCACGGCCTGGAACTGGCAGAAGAACAGCCAGTTGGGGTCTACGCCAATGACGCTGTCGGCACCGGCACCGAGCATGCGCCACTGGTAGTAGCCATTGCCGCAGCCGACGTCCAGTACACGCTTGCCGCGCAAGTCCAGGTGCGGCGCGACCCGCTCCCATTTCCAGTCCGAACGCCATTCAGTGTCGACGTGAACACCGAACAGGTCGAAAGGCCCCTTGCGCCAGGGCGACAAGCCCATCAGTGCCGTGCGCATCTGTTCACGCGTGGCAGGCTCGCAGTCGCAGTCTAGGCGCAGACCGTTGAGCAGGTCGACGTGCTCGGGTGTGAGCGCGGGCAGGGCATCGAGCGCCGCTTGCCAACGCTCCAGGTCGCCATGGCCTTTTTCCAGCTTGGCATCGAGTTGTGCCTGCAGGCCCTGGGACCATTCAGCCAGAGGGGTGCCCGCCAGGCGGCGAACAAGAGGGGAAAGATCAATCATGGCAGGGCAATCAGTGAGGCGAAATTAAGGCACTGGAACCACGGCACGACCTTGGAGAAGCCCGCTGCGAGTAGACGCTCACGGTGTTCTTCCAGGCTGTCGGGTTTCATCACGTTCTCGATGGCACTGCGTTTCTGGGCAATTTCCAGTTCGCTGTAGCCATTGGCGCGCTTGAACGCGACATGCAGGTCGGTGAGCAGGGCGTGTTCCTGTGGGTCGTTGAAGCGCAGTTTTTCCGAGAGGATCAGGGCGCCGCCGGGCAGCAAGGCCTGGCGAATACGCGACAGCAGTGCCAGGCGCTGCTCTGGGGCAATGAACTGCAGGGTGAAGTTCATCGCCACCACCGAGGCGGGCTGGAACTCAAGGGCGAGGATGTCGCCTTCGATCACTTCGACCGGCAGCAGCTCCTGGAACATTGAGTCTTGGGCCGTGAGGTACTGGCGGCAACGCTCGACCATGGCGGCGGAGTTGTCCACAGCGATAACGCGGCAGCCGTCCTGGCGTACATGCCGGCGCAGTGCCTGGGTGACAGCACCCAACGAGCTGCCCAGGTCGTACAGGGCGGTGTGCGGCTGAGCAAACTGCGCAGCCAGTACGCCGAGGTTCTCGACAATGGTCGGGTAGCCGGGTACTGAACGCTTGATCATGTCCGGGAACACTCGGACCACGTCTTCGTTGAAGGCGAAGTCGGGCACCTGGCCAAGCGGCTGGGCGAATAGGCGGTCGGGTTCTTTGCTCACGGGCAGTCCAGGCGTTCAGCGGTAAAGGGTCGGCATTTTAGCCAAACTGGTAGCGGGATGCATGGCCGGCTGACAAGTGCGGCTTACTTCACCGTAATTGCACAATCAAAGGTCTGTGCCGGGGGGACTTCCGGTGCCCAGGGTTGTTGATAGACCAGTATCAAGTGACCCTCGCCAGCGGTCTTCGCCTGGAAGCGCCATACCGATTGCCCGGCGCTACCGACCAGCCCTGTACCTTCGGGGTTGCTGTAGACCTCCGGGCCAAGGCTGCGCAGGATACTGGCGGCAGGGTTTTGCAATAACCAGCGGTAGCCCGTGGTGGGGTTGCTGGGCAGCGTCAGGGTGAGGGTTTGATCATTTCGCAACTGGACGGGGCAGTCTGCCGTTTTTTCCAGATTGATGTTCTGCCGTGGTTGTTGGGCACAGGCGCTGAGCAGGGCGAGGCTCACGGGAACGAGCAGGCGGGCAAGGGTCATGATGGCTCCGAATGAACAACGAAGACGCAGCATAACCGAAGCGCCCGCACATGTAGGCGTCGGCTTCACCCGCGATGCAGGCAGTGCGTGCGATGCGCCATGGCATCACGCGCATCGCCCGCAAGGCTGGCTCTCTCAGACGCCGCAGTAGTCAGAACAACACGTTGGCAACGTCGCTGAAACGCTTGGCAAAGTGCACGTTCAAGCCCTGTTTGAGGTAGTCCGGCAGCTCTTCAAAATCGCCGCGGTTGGCCTCAGGCAGGATCAGCTCGAAGATTTTCTGTCGGCGTGCGGCAATCACTTTCTCGCGTACGCCGCCAATCGGCAGCACATGCCCGGTCAGTGTCAGCTCGCCAGTCATGGCCACGCCTTTCTTCGGCGCCTGGTCGCGGGCCAGCGATAGCAAGGCACTGGCCATGGTCACGCCGGCACTCGGGCCGTCCTTGGGCGTTGCGCCTTCCGGCACATGCAGGTGGATAAAGGCCTCGTTGAAGAAGCTCGGGTCGCCACCGAACTGCTTCAGGTGCGAGCTGACATAGCTGTAGGCGATCTCGGCAGATTCCTTCATGACATCGCCCAACTGACCGGTCAGTTTGAAGCCGCGGTTCAGGGTGTGGATCAGGGTCGCCTCGATTGGCAAGGTCGCGCCGCCCATGCTGGTCCAGGCCAGGCCGGTGATGACGCCTTTTCCTGCCAGCACCTGTTCACTGCGAAACACCGGCATGCCCAGGGAGGCTTCAAGGTCCTTCGTGCCAATCTTGATGGTTGTGTCGGGGTGCTCCAGTAACTGCACCACGGCTTTGCGCACCAGCTTGCCCAACTGCTTCTCAAGCTGACGTACGCCAGCTTCGCGCGCATAGCCTTCGATGACCGCGCGCAGGGCGCTGTCGGTGATACTCAGGCTGGTTTTGGCCACCCCGGCTTTCTGCAGTTGCTTGGGCCACAAATGGCGCTTGGCGATAGCCAGTTTCTCTTCGGTGATGTAGCCGGAAAGGCGGATCACTTCCATGCGGTCGAGCAATGGCCCGGGAATTGAGTCGAGGGTGTTGGCGGTGCAGACGAACAACACTTTGGACAAGTCCAGGCGCAGGTCCAGGTAATGGTCGAGGAAGTCGACGTTCTGTTCCGGGTCGAGGGTCTCCAGCAGCGCCGAGGCGGGGTCGCCCTGGTAGCTCTGGCCCATCTTGTCGATCTCGTCGAGCATGATGACCGGGTTCATTACGCCGACGTCCTTCAAGGCCTGCACCAGTTTGCCTGGTTGGGCGCCGATGTAGGTGCGCCGGTGCCCCTTGATCTCGGCTTCGTCGCGCATGCCGCCAACACTGAAGCGGTAGAACGGCCGTCCCAGGGATTCGGCAATGGATTTGCCGATGCTGGTCTTGCCGACGCCTGGCGGGCCTACGAGCAGGACAATCGAACCGCTTATTTCGCCCTTGTAGGCACCCACCGCAAGAAACTCAAGGATTCGCTCCTTGATGTCGTCGAGGCCGGCATGGTGAAGGTCCAGCACCTTGCGCGCATGCTTGAGGTCAAGCTTGTCTTTGCCGTAAACGCCCCAGGGCAGGGCAGTTGCCCAGTCCAGGTAGTTGCGGGTGACGGCATACTCCGGTGAGCCGGTCTCAAGAATCGACAGCTTGCCCAGCTCTTCATCGATACGTTTCTGCGTGGCGCTTGGCAGAGTTTTGCCTTCCAGGCGCTGCTTGAACTGTTCCAGATCGGCACTGCGGTCGTCCTTGGTCAGCCCCAGTTCCTGTTGGATGACCTTGAGTTGTTCCTTGAGGAAAAACTCACGCTGATGCTCACCGATCTGCCGGTTCACTTCGGCAGAAATCTCGTTCTGCAGGCGTGCGACCTCGACCTCCTTGCGCAGCATCGGCAGGACCTTCTCCATGCGCTTGAGCATGGGCACACAGTCGAGCACTTCCTGCAGTTGGCTACCGGTGGCCGAGGTCAGTGCGGCGGCGAAGTCGGTGAGGGGGGACGGGTCGTTTGGGCTGAACCGGTTTAAGTAGTTTTTCAGTTCTTCGCTGTACAGCGGGTTGAGCGGCAGCAGCTCCTTGATCGCGTTGATCAGCGCCATGCCGTAGGCCTTCACCTCGTCGGTGGGCTCGCTGGGCTGATGCGGATAATCAACCTCGACCAGATAGGGCGGTCGATGGTGCTTGAGCCAGCCGCGGATACGCACACGGCTCAGGCCTTGGGCAACGAATTGCAGTTTGCCGTTTTCGCGGCTGGCGTGGTGGACCTTGACCAGGGTGCCGTAGGTTGGCAGCGTCGATGTATCAAAGTGCCGAGGGTCGTCAGGCGGAGTGTCCATGAAGAACAGCGCCAAGGCATGGTGCGGTGTCTTGGCCACCAGATCGAGGGTTTCTGCCCAGGGTTCTTCATTGACGATGACCGGCAACACTTGCGCCGGGAAGAACGGCCGGTTGTGAATCGGGATGATATAGACCTTGTCCGGCAGTTGCTGGCCGGGCAATGCCAGGTGGGTACGGCCACTGTGGCTGGCTTCGATATGTTCGACTTCGGCCTGTTCCTTTGGCGTTTCCGGGAGATCCTGCTGGTCGCTCATGGGGCACCTGCGTAAATGACTATGGTGCTTAGATGGGGCGGGTGAAAGGCTGTTTCAATGGCAAAGGTTGTGCCCACGCCATGCAAAAAAAACGGCCACCTAAAGGGTAGCCGTTCAATCACATGAAAGCGCCCGGTTTGCGCGGGGCGCTCTCAGTTGGCATCAGTCAGCCAATTTGTAAGCAATTACGTAGTCACCCATTTTGGTGCCCAGCGAGCCATGGCCGCCAGCCGTCACCAGCACGTACTGTTTGCCGTCCTTGCCGGTGTAGGTCATCGGGGTTGCCTGGCCACCTGCTGGCAGGCGCGACTTCCACAACTCTTTGCCGGTGTTTACGTCGTAGGCGCGCAGGTACTGGTCGAGTGTGCCGCTGAGAAAGCCCAAGCCGGAGGCCGTTACAATTGAACCGCCCATGCTCGGTACACCGATCGGCAGGCCAATCGGCAGCGGTGAGCTGTCGCGGCTGGTACCGTTCTTGTGTTTCCACACCACTTTGCCTTTGTTCAGGTCAATACCGGCGACGTAACCCCAGGCGGGGGCCTGGCACGGTATGCCGAGCGGCGACATGAACGGATGCATGATCACGGCATAGGGCGCACCGCTGTTGGGTTGTACACCGCTGGTTTCGCTTTCACGCTTGCTGCCTGCGGCAACATCGGCGCGCGGCACCAGCTTGGAGACGAAGGCCATGTAGTTCGGGCTGGTGAACAGCAGTTGGCGAACCGGATCAACCGAGACGCTGCCCCAGTTGAATACGCCGACGTTGCCTGGGTAAACCAAGCTGCCTTGCAGCGATGGCGGGGTGTACTGACCTTCGTAGCGCAGTTCACGGAACTGAATGCGGCAGAGCATCTGGTCAAACGGGCTGGCGCCCCACATGGCTTGTTCGGTCAGGTCTGGGCCCAGCAGGTTGAGGTCCGAGCGTGCCTGGGTCGGCGAAGTGTGATCGCCTTCGACCGCGCCCTGAGGTGCCGGGACTTCCTGGATCGGAATGATCGGCGTGCCGTCACGACGATCGAGGACATACAGGCTGCCCTGTTTGGTCGGTGCGATCAGGGCCGGTTTCACGCCATCGGCGGTGGCCATGTCGAGTAGGGTCGGCTGGCTGCCGACGTCCATGTCCCACAGGTCATGGTGGGTGAACTGATAATTCCAGCGCACCTTGCCGGTGGTCAGGTCCAGCGCCACGATGCCGGCGCTGAATTTCTCTGCGCCTGGGGTACGGTCGGCGCCCCATTGGTCTGGGGTCTGGTTGCCCAGTGGCAGGTAGACCATGTTGAGCTTTTCATCGACGCTGGCCAACGACCACATGTTGGGTGAGTTGCGGGTGTAGAACTTGCCCGCTGCCAGCGGTGCTGTGGCCTCAGGGTTGCCGGCGTCCCAGTTCCAGACCAGGTGCCCATCGTGTACGTCGTAAGCGCGGATGACACCGGACGGTTCGTTGGTCGACTCGTTGTCGGTGACGTGGCCGCCAATGATCACCAGTTGGCGGGTAATGGCCGCAGGCGAGGTCGAGTAGTAGCCGCCAGCGGTGAATGGGCCGATACCGGTGGTCAGGTCGATGACACCCTGCTTGCCGAAGCCTTCACAGATTTTGCCGTTATCAGCGTTCAGTGCGATCAGGCGTGCATCAGCGGTGGGCAGGTAGAGGCGGCGAGGGCAAGCGCGGACCACCGCCATGCCGGCTTCGGAGATTTTGGGGGCCGGGCTGCCGTCCATGTTGACGTAGTTGTTCTCGTCGTAATACGACACCCCCCGGCAGGTCATGTGGGCGAAGCCCTTGAAGCCGACCGGGCTTTTGATCTGCGGATCGAAACGCCAGATTTCCGCGCCGGTGTCCGGGTCCAATGCCAGTACTTTGCTGTGCGCGGTGCAGGCATAGAGCATGCCGTTGGCCTTCAGCGGGGTGTTCTGGTTGGTCAGTTCCACCGGATCGTTGTCAGTTGGCAGATCGCCTGTACGGATACGCCAGGCTTCCTGCAACTTGTGAATGTTGTAGGGCGTGATCTGGCGTAGGGGCGAGTAACGGTCACCATACTCAGTGCGGCCATAGGCCTGCCATTCACCGTCCGGCATTTGCGGCGCGGTGCTGGCCATGTCACTGCTGTCGCGGCCCAGCTTGCCATTGATTTCACCTGGGTGAGTGAACTGGCTGGCGATGGCTGTAGCACCCGACAACACGACGGCCAGGCTCAGCAGGCCGGTGTTCACTTTGCTTGGTTGGCCACGCAGTGGGCGGCGTGCCCATGGCAGCAGCAGGACAACGCCAAGGGCGAACCACAGGGCCAGACGGGGCACCAGTTGCCACCAGTCCAGGCCCACTTCCCACAGTGCCCAGAGGGTGCTGCCCAGCAGAACCAGGCCGTACAGGCCGAGGGCATTGCGGCGTAATGCCAGCAGCAGGGTGCCGGACAGGGCAAAACCGATACCGGCAATCAGGTAATACAGCGAGCCGCCAAGCTGGCTTAGCTTTATGCCACCGGCCAGCAGTGCCAGGCCCATCAGCAACAGCAGAATGCCGAGCAGTCTCGGCAGCCAGCGGGTTCTACTCAAGGCACCGTCAGTGCTCATCGTGTGTTCTCCGTACAGTTGAAACAGTTCGAGCCGCAGCTCGGATAAAATTCGGGGTGGTTCATGTTTAGAAGCTGCTCTGGATTTTCAGGCCGCCGATTAGTGCGTCGTCGACCTGCCCGACACCGCCTGGGTGGCGGATGTACTGCAGGTTCGGGCGCACGGTGAGCCAGTTGGCCAAGTGAATGCCGTAGTACAGTTCGGCGCTGTACTCGGTGTCCTGGACCGGCAGGAAGGCGGGGTTGTCGTAGTCATCCAGGCCCTGGGCCGCGTTGCTGGCCTGGGCGTTCTTGCGGTAGGCGGGGTTGGCATGCACGCGTGCCAGGGCGAAACCGATATCGTCCTTGGCACGAGCATCAAACGGGCCCTTGTACACCACACCTGCCTGAACATAGTTGTCGATGGCATTGGTCTTCTTGTCATGCAGCGTGGCGTTGGCGAAAACGCTCATGCCGCGGGAGTGGTCGCTGGCCAGCGACGTCACCTGTTGTTGCGCACCCAGCCAGAAGCCATGCTTGCTCGAACTGCTGCGATAGGCTTGGCCGCTGAGTGCTGCCGGTTGATCGTTGCTGTCTTTATAAACATCGGTTGCCTTGGCACTACTGTAGTAGTAACCGGCGCGATATTCCCCTTTCAGGCCGCTGAAAGTGGGGGCCCAGACCAGTTCTATCGGCAGTACTGCACCTCGGGTGCCGCTGCCGCTGAGCTTGAAACCATTGCCACTTTCAAGGTTGGAGGGGTTCTGCTCGTAAGCGCCGACCTGCGCATAGAGCTCAGGGCTGAGCCGGTACTTGACCCGCATCGCCCACTGGCTGACGGGCCAGTTGTACCAGATACCGCCCACCCAGTTGCCGACCTGTGAGCCACAGAAGGCCAGGTTCTGGAAGTCGCAGGGGAAGCTGTTGAAGTCTTCGCCTTCACCGAAGCGGCCGATCTTCACATCCAGTGCGCCATCGAAATACTGCTGCTTGATCCATAGCTGGGTCAGTCGCCAGGTTTCGCCGCGACCCCAGACCTCCTGCGCAGAGGTGAAACCACCTACGCGAGGATCATTGATGCGGTCGTTGCTGATGTTGTCACCGTGGCGTTCGGTGACGGTCAGTTGAAACTCGGTGGCATGCCAGCCGAGGATCTTCTGCAGGTCCAGGTGCGTACCCAGCGTGAACTGGTCGCTGTAGCGTGCGGTCTTGTCGTGATCGTAGCCGCCGTGCAAGTTACTGCCCATCTCGCCGACGTAACCCAGGGTGAAGTCGTAGCCGCGCTCGGCCAGTTCTGTGCGGGTGCCGCCCCAGTCGCCAAGCATCCAGGGGGAGTCACTGTCCAGCATCGCGGCGCAGGTGTGCGGGGCAATTGCGGCAAGTGTCAAACCTGTCAGCAGTACGGAGGAAGAACGACGGGAGGGTGAAAACTGAGGCATGAGATAGCGCTATCTTTTGATTGTTGGAAAAACGGCAACGCCTCCGAATGTGCTCTATCACCGGAGACAAAACTGCTAATTAGGGAGAGTGAAGCGTTTCAGCGTGCGGCGGGCAGGATATAGATGAATGTGTAAGAAAAAAAGTCCAATCAACGTGAGGCACTGTTGCCGCTTCTGTAACAGTCCTTCAGCAGGGGGCAAAGGTGGTGTTCAGGCCGACGTCGATGCTGCATCTCGCTGGCTGAGCCTTTTGCGACGTGCGCCAGAACGCTCGGGCACACTAGACTGTCGGAAACAGGTCGAGATCTGAGTGCATGGCGTTGCTGAAAAAGCAGACGTGGAGCCAAGGCTCGGCTAAGGTGCGCACCTTTCGTTGGCTGGAGCACAGGCATGACTGCCGGTAATCAAAATCCTCTGCATGGCGTGACCCTGGAACAGATCCTCAATGCCCTTGTTGCGCGTTACCAATGGGAAGGGCTGGCGCAGCGTATTGATTTGCGCTGTTTCAAGAGCGATCCGAGTATCAAATCGAGCCTGACATTCCTGCGACGTACGCCGTGGGCGCGGGAAAGGGTCGAGCAGTTGTACGTCAAGATGCAACGGGGTCGTTAACTGATGCGTCTGGAGCAGCGGGTGCCTTGGGTAGGGCTGCTGGCCTGCCTGGGGTGGGCTGCACTGGCCATTCAGATGTACCTGGTGTTGTGGGCGCGCTGGCAGGCGCAGGCCAGCCTGATAGGCGGGCTGGTGAATGTCTTCAGCTACTTCACCGTACTCAGTAACACCCTGGTTGCTGTAGTGCTCAGTCAGGCGGCGTTTGGCCGAGAAGGCCCGGTGCGGCAGTTTTTTCTGCGGCCATCGGTGAGTTCTGCAGTTGCAGTCAGCATTTCGCTGGTGGGGGTGGCATACAGCCTGTTGTTACGCCACCTGTGGCAGCCGCAAGGCTGGCAATGGCTGGTCGATGAACTGCTGCATGACGTCATGCCGCTGTTGTACCTGGGGTATTGGTGGTGCTGTGTACCCAAGGGCAGTTTGCGGGCAATACAGATTTTACCGTGGTTGCTTTACCCGCTGGGTTACTTTGGCTATGTGCTGCTGCGTGGGCACGAAATTGGCGTCTATCCCTACCCGTTCATTGATGTCGCCACACTGGGGTATGCGCAGGTGATGCTCAATGCGCTGGCTATCCTGGTGGGTTTTGTTGCACTAGGGCTGCTGTTGATTAGCCTCGATCAATGGCAGGGCAGGCGTCTGGCAGCCGCCAGAGCGCAGCCCTGATGCCACGGTTTACGCGTTGTGGTTGTCGTCTTCGCCCAGGCGCCAATAGGCGACCGCTTTGAGCCGGTCCTCCTGAACGCCCTTGTCTTCCAGCAGCAGGCGTTTGGCCTGGCGGGTCAGTGCCTTTTCCAGGGCAACCCAGGTGTACAGCTCACCAGCGGGCAGGGGCAGCTGTTTCAGTACCTCAAGCAGGTCTTGCTGGTGACGCTGAACCCAGATGACCTGTACGTTTGCCAGGCTTGCCAGTGGTTGTTGTTCCAGCGCATTTTCCACTTCAATGACCACTAGCGCGTTACGCGTGGCCGGCAGTTCTTCAAGGCGTCGGGCAATTGCCGGAATGGCGGTTTCGTCACCGATCAACAGGTAGCTGTCGAACATGTCCGGCACCACCATTGAGCTGCGCGGCCCCGCGATGTTCAGCGTCTGGCCCACTGTTGCCTGAGCCGCCCAGGTAGAGGCCGGGCCGTCGCCATGCAGCACGAAGTCGATATCCAGCTCGCCTGCCACTTCGTCGATACGGCGCGGCGTGTATTCGCGCATGGTCGGTTTGACGCCGTCCTGATCCTGTCCCGGGTTGTCCAGTGCGGCCTGTTCTTGTGGCGAGCAGGCAAACAGCAGTTTGATGTGGTCATCACTGCCCAGGCTCAGAAAGCCCTGCAGTTCAGGGCCGCCCAAGGTGATCCGGCGCATACGCGGGGTCAGATCGGTGACGCGCAGTACCTGCAGGCAACGGCGTTTGATCTCATGGTTGACGCGGTGAATCGTGGTGGTGTCGTTAACCGTCATTCGGTTTTCTCCTGAAGGGCCGTTGCCGGGCCGGCAACAATGGCTCTGGCGGTGTCATTGAGCAGGTTGCGCACCCGTACGATTTCTTCGGGGTTCCAGCGCCCGCTGTGCATTTGCAGCGCATGGCGCAGGTTGTGTACGGCTTCGTGGATTTCCTGCGGGCGGTCATGCACGCCGATAGAGCGCTTGCTGACCTCAAGGCGCATGCGCACGCCGTCCAGGGCGATGGCCTGTTCAGCCAAGGCCTGGAGGCCCGCTGCTGTGGCGCTGTAACGCTTCTTGCTGCCTTCGGCCT
The DNA here is from genome assembly GCF_036348395.1 of Pseudomonas sp. AL 58. Lineage (NCBI taxonomy): Bacteria > Pseudomonadati > Pseudomonadota > Gammaproteobacteria > Pseudomonadales > Pseudomonadaceae > Pseudomonas > Pseudomonas sp. AL 58. Next base: position 95,641 of record NZ_JAZBQR010000012.1, on the reverse strand, counting down.
GGCCGATGATCCACTCGCTTTCTTCAAGAAAGGTCAGGGTGGGGTAGATGACGCCTGGGCTTGGGCTGTAGCGCCCGTCGAACAGGGCTTCGATGCGTCGAATCAGGTCATAGCCGTGACAGGGCTGTTCGGCGAGCATCGACAGCAGCAGCAGCTTCAGGTCGCCCGGGGCAAAGATTCGCGGGCCTCGTTCGCCTCGTTCGCGGCCACTGCGACGTTCAAAGCCGTCATGACGGTCGCTGTGTTCGTGGTGTGAAGGATGATCGCGCATTAGGGCTGCCTTTGGGTCTGAGATATATCTTGAGATACTTATTTAGATATTACTCAAGATATATCTTAAAGCAAGCGCTCGGTGTGCGGGTGTGGTTCACTGCAAGAGGCGTCGTGGGCGTTGCCCTAGGTTTTTTCTTACATAACCCTCGGATTCCCTTTATTCCTGCTTGCCCCTGTCAACTCTAAGATCTGCCGCGTTTCCTTCACCCTTCAGGGGGTATATGACGTGGTTGGTTTTTTCTTGCGTGTCGGCCTGCTCTGGGGCCTTTCATTTTTTGCCCAGGCGAATGTTCATTTGGTTACCCCTAAGGGTGGGCACGACTACGTGGCCCGCCAGGAACTCGAGGCAAACCTCGACCGGTTGGTCGAACGTGCCCATGAGCTCATCGGCGTGCCTTACCGTTGGGGCGGAATGTCGGAAAAGAGCGGTTTTGATTGCAGTGGCTTGTTGGTCTATCTGTACCGTAGTGAGGTGGGTATCAGCTTGCCGCGCACCACATCATCCATGCTCAAGGGGCAGGGCAAGACCATAAGCCCGCCGCAACTCAAGCGCGGTGATGCGGTGTTCTTTAACCGCAACGGCCAAGGTCGTATTGGCCATGTCGGGTTGTACATCGGCGAGGGGCAATTCATTCATGCACCCCGTAGCGGCAAGGCGATTCGTATCGATTCGTTAAGCAATCGTTACTGGCGCAATAGCTTCACCACGGCCAAGCGCTTTCACGGTCATTGAACCGTTGCGCCTCGCTGAGCGGTGAGCGTGGGTATGTTGCACAACGTATGGGTGCCTGGCACAAGGTAGGGCATTAGAAGTGGCGCCATGCCCTTGAGCACTTGTACCGGCAACGCTGAGGTGAACTTGAACGATTCGGCGGCTCGCCCTGGAACGAAGGCGGTCAGGGTGCCGAAATGGCTGTCGCCGATGTAGAACACGAATGTCGCAGTACGGTTCAGTGAGCGTGATCCGAGGATGCGTCCGCCTGCCCCGAAGCTTTCGATGCGGTTGTCGCCGGTGCCGGTCTTGCCGCCCATGACCAATGCTGTACCGTCAGGCAGTTTGAAGCTACCCGACACCCGACGTGCCGTACCGGCATCAACCACTTGTGACAGCGCACCGCGCAGGGCCTTGGCGACCTCCGCCGGCAATACCCGTTCGCCGCGGTCTGGGTCACTGATCAGGCGCGTTTCATAAGGGGTGTCGGCCGCGAAGTGCAGGGTGTCGATGCGCAGGGTGGGCATGCGTACGCCGTCGTTCAAGATGATGCCCATGAGTTCGGCCAGGGCGGCGGGGCGGTCACCAGAACTGCCGATAGCAGTGGCCAACGATGGCACCAGGTGGTCGAAGGGATAACCGACACGTTTCCAGCGTTGATGGATGTCGAGAAACGCCTCAATTTCCACCAGTGTCCGAATACGGCTGTCGCGGGCGCCTTTGTGCCGGCTCTTGAACAGCCAGCTATAGACTTCCTGGCGTTCGAAATGGCTGGCTGTAACCGCGTCCTTGAATTGTGCTCCGGGGTTTTTCAGCAAGTAGCCCAGCAGCCACAAGTCCAGTGGGTGAACCCGGGCGATATAGCCTTGGTCGGGCAGGTCGTAGCGGCCCGGGCCGTAGTTTATGTACATCTCCTCGAGCCGTTTTTCGGTCAACGCGTCTTTCTTGCGCTTGTCGGCTGAAGTGTCCTTTTTCAAGTGGGCTTGCACAAAGGCGTTGAAGGTTGCCTGGTCGGCTTCGGGAAACAGGTACCGGTGTACGGCAGCCAAGCGGATCGGTGTGGCATTCAGGCTGTCGAGAAAGGTGTCGAGGCGCTCCTGGGATGTCTTGCGTTGGTACTTTTTCCAGAATCGCTTGAGATAGTCGGTGCCTTCGCGGTCGGCGAAACGTGCCAGATACTCCTGGCGACGTGGGTCTGCATCGTCTTTGAGCAGTTGGCCGCTGTTGTTCGGTGATTGGTACGTGCTGTAGCGCACCAGATCACGCATCAGGCGAATGAAGGGGAGGTTGATCGATTCGCGCAGGGCATCCTTCAGTGTCGGCAGGCGTCCATTGTCTTCGCGGCGGAAGTTGTTGAAGACGTGCAAGCCTCCACCCGTGAAGAAGGCTTCGCCGGGGTTGGCCGAGTACTTGCGCTCCAGTGCCGCATCAAGCATCGCGCTGAGGTTGCGGTCCTTGTTCTGAATCAGGTAATCCACCGCCCAGCCGGTAATGCGGTCCAGCTCGGGCACCTCGACTTTTTTCAGCTCGGCCGGGCTTTTGTCGGCATAGCGATCATGCAGTTCGGCGATGATCTCCAGGTAGGTGGTCAGTACCCGCAGTTTGGCGGTTGAACCCAGTTCCAACTTGCTGCCTTCGTTGATGTCGAAGGGTTGATCGGTGCTGTCGGTTTGCACCCGTACCCGTGCACCGTCCGGGGTGCGCTCAAAGAGGGTGAAGCTGTAGCGTACCTGGGTTGTGGTGGTCGGGGTCAGCAGGCGCTCGCCGAACAGCCCGGTTTTTTCTGCAAAGGCCGGGTCCGCGAGATTTTTGAGGTATTCGCTGATCTGGTCTTGCAGGCTGGACTGCAGCGTACTGGTGACTGAAAGATCAAGGCGATCCAGGTCATACAGGGGGCGGTTGAGCATCGCCGAGAGCCGCGCACGTGCCAGGCTGATGCCCTTGTTGGTAACGATGGGGACAATGGTCGGCTGGGCAACCCAGTCACGGTAGGTCGCTTTGCTGGCCAGCGCGGCGTCAGCCAGTGATCGATCGATGATGTTGTTGGCCGCGAGCAGGCGCACGTGACTGTCGGCCAGTTCGGCCAGATCATTGCGGCCTTTGGACAGGAAATACGATGGCCGACGCTGCGCGATCATCAGCGAGAGCACCTGACGCAGTGCCAACCCTCGTGCGGCAAGGCTGGCCGGGTCGTTGTCGGTGGACAACAACGACTGATTGACCTGGGCGAAGTCCGCGCCGTACCAGACCCTCAAGCCTTCGGCCATACCATGCACCTCGCCATGCCCGGGGACGGCCGACAGCGGCACACTGTTGAGGTAGTCGCGCACGATACGTTGCCGGGCTTCCAGGGTTTGTGGGCCGTTCTGATAGGCACGGACACTGGCCGAAATCATCTGCCGTATTTTTTCGCTGCCAGACACGGTCAGCCCGTCAGGGGAGTGCCGGTATTTTTCCAGTTGAGTGGCCAGGGTACTGCCACCTGCCGATTGGCCCGGAAGGGCCAGGTACTTGGCGACCTGGGTATAGGCCGCCTTGGCGAAGCGTGGCCAGTCGACTGCCGGGTTTGCATTGGGATCATTGGGGTCAAGCAGGTCGCGGTTTTCTATGAACAGCAAACTGTGAACGATCACCGGCGGGATCGAAGCAAAGTCGGAGTAGAGGTGCTGCGGATAGTGATACTGATACAGGGCCTCGCCTTTACAGTCAGTAATCGACAAGCCCGCCTGGATTTTTTCGGTGTAAGGCACGAAGAAACCATGCTTGGCATAGTTCATCAGCTCGGGGGAAAAGCGTGTTTGCTCGCTGACCAGATAGTCGCGCTTGAGCAGGCGAGGCAGGAAGTCACCGAGTGCGCTGTAGCCCAGGCGCTTATCGAACGGGCCATCGCCCGGATACATGATCGCGTCGCTCGGGCCTTTGTGCATCGAGTAACTGAGGGTTGCTGCAAAGTGGCTGAATTCACGTGACTGCAAACGTGACGTCTGCATTTCTTCGGCGATGGCGAAGCCCACAGCGATGAGGGCGATCAGTAGCAATAACCACAAGGGCCACAGCAGCCGCCACCAGACGCGACGCTTGCGAGGGCTTTTGGGTGGAGGCACGTCTTCCAGACGTTCAGAAGGGGCTTCAGCCGTTGTTGGTTCCGATTGCCACAGTGCGCCCATAGTCTTTAGCCCGGCTACGTGTATTCGTCTTGCTTGCCTGAAGCTTAGACGCTGAGCAGCTTAGGTGAAAAATTTGTAGAAGCTTGTAAGGCATTTCTCGGAGCGTAATCGGAGCATGCGCCTTTGGTTGTGGTTGTAATGCCCTGGTTTGGTGCTATTTTACCCGCCCTGTTTTTGAGGGAGGGGTAAGCGCGGGGAATGCCACTCCGTATAAGCGGATTTTGCCGAGACTTCTCGCCAAAGATCCTGGTTTTTATAGTGAAAAGACCTGCGATGGCCTTTTTATACTGCTCGCCCCTTTTGCTCAGCCTGCGTGGTGTTTTGCGGGTTGACGGGCTCACCCAAAAGGTTGGCCCGGCAAGGCTTCGTACCTGCCTATCGGCGGTGCCAGGTCTGCACGATCGGTTTATATCCAATAACAAAATGAGGTTGTATTTCTATGTCAGTCGGCAACCACCCTTCTCACGGCGAGACCGCCCAAGGCGGTCCGCTCAAGCGAGAACTCGGAGAGCGTCACATCCGCCTGATGGCACTGGGTGCCTGTATCGGTGTCGGCCTGTTCCTGGGGTCGGCCAAGGCCATTGAAATGGCCGGGCCTGCGATCATGCTGTCGTACATCATTGGCGGTCTGGCGATCCTGGTGATCATGCGTGCCCTTGGTGAAATGGCCGTTCACAACCCGGTCGCCGGCTCCTTCAGCCGTTACGCGCAAGACTACCTCGGCCCATTGGCAGGCTTCCTGACCGGCTGGAACTACTGGTTCCTGTGGTTGGTGACCTGTGTTGCTGAAATCACGGCGGTGGCCATCTACATGGGCATCTGGTTCCCTGATGTACCTCGCTGGATCTGGGCCCTGGCGGCCCTGGCAAGCATGGGTGGGGTCAACCTGATCGCAGTCAAGGCGTTTGGTGAGTTCGAGTTCTGGTTCGCCCTGATCAAGATCGTCACCATCATCGCGATGGTACTGGGCGGTATCGGCGTGATCGCGTTTGGCTTCGGTAACGATGGCGTCGCGCTGGGCATCTCCAACCTCTGGAGCAATGGCGGCTTCATGCCTAACGGCGTGACCGGCGTGCTGATGTCGCTGCAAATGGTGATGTTCGCCTACCTTGGCGTAGAAATGATCGGCCTGACTGCCGGCGAAGCGCGTAACCCGCAAAAGACCATTCCGCATGCCATTGGCTCGGTATTCTGGCGCATCCTGCTGTTCTATGTCGGCGCACTGTTTGTGATCCTGTCCATCTACCCATGGAACGAAATTGGCAGCCAGGGCAGCCCGTTCGTGATGACCTTTGAACGTCTGGGCATCAAGACCGCTGCCGGCATCATCAACTTCGTGGTGATCACTGCGGCACTGTCGTCCTGCAACGGCGGTATCTTCAGTACCGGTCGTATGCTCTACAGCCTTGCGCAGAATGGCCAGGCGCCTGCCTCCTTTGCCCGCACCTCAAGCAACGGCGTGCCGCGCAACGCGCTGCTGCTGTCGATCGCGGCATTGCTGCTGGGTGTACTGCTCAACTACCTGGTACCGGAAAAAGTGTTCGTCTGGGTCACCGCTATCGCTACCTTCGGTGCGATCTGGACCTGGGTCATGATCCTGCTGGCGCAACTGAAGTTCCGTGCTGGCCTGTCCAAGGCCGAACGTGACCGTCTGCAGTTCCGCATGTGGCTGTGGCCGTTGAGCTCCTACCTGGCGCTGGCGTTCCTGATCCTGGTGGTAGGCCTGATGGCGTACTTTGAGGAAACCCGTATCGCGCTGTACGTCGGCCCAGCCTTCCTGGTGCTGCTGACGGTGCTGTACTACGTGTTCAAGCTGTCCCCGAAAGAGGACAGTGTGGCCGTGGCGCGCTCTGTGTCCTGATAGAAAACCCGGTCCAGTGACCGGATCAGGCTGCTGACGAACCCCCGCTTTTTAGCGGGGGTTTGTATTTCCAAGCCAACGATGCCATCGCAGGCAAGCCAGCTCCAACAGAGCCCGCGCCAGCTGTAGGAGCGGGTCTTGCCCGCGATGCAGCCACCGCGAATTCACGGACACCCCACCGACGCCATCGCAGGCAAGCCAGCTCCAACAGAGCTCGCGCCAGCTGTGGGAGCGGGGCTTGCCCGCGATGCAGCCACCGCGAACTCACTGACACCCCACCGACGCCATCGCAGGCAAGCCAGCTCCAACAGAGCCCGCGTAACCTGTAGGAGCGGGTCTTGCCCGCGATGCAAACGCCGCGAACTCACGGACACCCCACCGACGCCATCGCAGGCGAGCCTGCTCCAACAGAGCCCGCGCCAGCTGTAGGAGCGGGTCTTGCCCGCGATGCAGGCGCCGCGGACTCACTGACACCCCACCGACGCCATCGCAGGCAAGCCAGCTCCAACAGAGCTCGCGCCAGCTGTGGGAGCGGGTCTTGCCCGCGATGCAGGCGCCGCGAACTCACTGACACCCCACCGACGCCATCGCAGGCGAGCCTGCTCCAACAGAGCCCGCGCCAGCTGTGGAAACGGGTCTTGCCCGCGATGCAGCCACCGCGAACTCACGGACACCCCACCGACGCCATCGCAGGCAAGCCAGCTCCAACAGACCCCGCGCCAGCTGTAGGAGCGGGTCTTGCCCGCGATGCAGGCGCCGCGGACTCGCAGGCACCCCACCGACGCCATCGCAGGCAAGCCAGCTCCAACAGAGCCCGCGCAGCCTGTAGGAGCCGGGCTTGCCCGCGATGCAGGCGCCGCGGACTCGCAGGCACCCCACCGACGCCATCGCAGGCGAGCCTGCTCCAACAGACCCCCGCGTAACCTGTAGGAGCCGGGCTTGCCCGCGACGCAGGCGCCGCGAACTCGCAGGCACCCCACCGACGCCATCGCAGGCGAGCCTGCTCCAACAGAGCCCGCGCCAGCTGTGGAAACGGGTCTTGCCCGCGATGCAGCCACCGCGAACTCACGGACACCCCACCGACGCCATCGCAGGCAAGTCAGTTCCAACAGAGCCCGCGCCAGCTGTGGGAGCGGGTCTTGCCCGCGATGCAGGCGCCGCGGACTCGCAGGCACCCCACCGACGTCATCGCAGGCAAGCCAGCTCCAACAGACCCCCGCGTAACCTGTAGGAGCCGGGCTTGCCCGCGATGCAGGCGCCGCGAACTCACGGGCACCCCACCGACACCATCGCAGGCAAGCCAGCTCCAACAGAGCCCGCGCCAGCTGTAGGAGCGGGTCTTGCCCGCGATGCAGCCACCGCGAACTCACGGACACCCCACCGACGCCATCGCAGGCAAGTCAGTTCCAACAGAGCCCGCGCCAGCTGTAGGAGCGGGTCTTGCCCGCGATGCAGCCACCGCGAACTCACGGACACCCCACCGACGCCATCGCAGGCAAGCCAGCTCCAACAGACCCCGCGTAACCTGTAGGAGCCGGGCTTGCCCGCGATGCAGACTCCGCGAAGGCTCTGACACCCCGCCGAAGCCCCGGCATCCCACAGCAAGCTCGGCCGGTTTTCCGTTGAATCAGGCTACGTCTGTGTGCGCCTCAAAACTGTCAGCCCGGGCCATGCGCCACATACGCTGGTAGAACTCGCCGCTGACTTCGCCTGTCAGCAGTTCACCAGGCTTGAGGAACACGTGCAGTTGCGAGAACAGTTTGATTTCGGTCGCTGACATGCGTCGTACCAGGTGTTTGGCCTGCAGCTGTGAGGGGTGATCCAGGCCCGCCGCCGCGAGCATTTCGGCCAGGGCCTTGAGGGTGTTGCGGTGGAAGTGAAACACCCGCTGGGCTTTGTCGGGTACCACCAAGGCGCGCTGGCGCAGTGGGTCCTGGGTTGCGACACCGGTTGGACACTTGTTGGTGTGGCAGCTTTGCGACTGGATGCAGCCGATGGCGAACATGAAGCCGCGCGCCGAGTTGGCCCAGTCGGCACCAATGGCCAGGACACTGGCAATGTCGAAGGCACTGACGATTTTGCCGCTGGCCCCCAGTTTGATTTTGTCGCGCAGGTTCAGGCCGACCAGTGTGTTGTGTACGAACAGCAGGCCTTCACGCATCGGCACGCCGATATGGTCGGTGAACTCCACGGGCGCCGCACCCGTGCCGCCTTCTTTGCCGTCGATGACGATAAAGTCCGGGAGAATGCCGGTTTCCAGCATGGCCTTGGCAATACCCATGAATTCCCAGGGGTGGCCCAGGCAGAATTTGAAGCCTACCGGCTTGCCGCCGGAGAGTTCGCGCAATTGGGCAATGAACTGCATCAGCTCGATTGGGGTCGAGAAGGCGCTGTGTCGTGACGGTGAGATGCAGTCTTCGCCCATGGCTACGCCACGGGTTTCGGCGATTTCACGGGTGACCTTGTGCTTGGGCAGGATGCCGCCATGGCCGGGCTTGGCCCCTTGGCTCATCTTGATTTCGATCATCCGTATTTGCGGGTTGCGCGCCTGTTCGGCGAAGCGCTCAGGGTCGAAGCGACCCTCCGCCGTGCGGCAACCGAAGTAGCCGCTGCCCAGTTCCCAGGTCAGGTCGCCGCCATGCTCGCGGTGGTAAGGGCTGATGCTGCCCTCGCCAGTATCGTGGGCGAAGTTGCCGAGTTTGGCGCCCTGGTTCAGCGCACGAATGGCATTGGCGCTGAGTGCGCCAAAGCTCATGGCCGAGATGTTGAACACCGAGGCTGAATACGGCTGTGTGCATTGCGGGCCGCCAACCATGACCCGAAAGCTGTTCGGGTCGCTCAGTGGCGCCGGGCGCATGGAGTGGCCAATGAACTCAAAGCCCGATTGGTAGACATCGATCAGCGTGCCAAAGGGCTTGTCCGAGGCCTCGTTCTTGGCTCGGGCATAAACCAGTGAGCGCTGCGCGCGCGAGAAGGGCAGGGCATCACTGTCAGCTTCCAGCAGGTACTGGCGGATTTCCGGTCGAATACCTTCGACCAGGTAGCGGATGTTGCCCAAAATCGGGTAATTGCGCCTGACGGCGTGGCGACTCTGAAGCAAATCAACCAGGCCAATCAGGCTAAGTACGCCTGTGGTCAGGGTGAAGGGCCAAAGCCAGTCGTTTTCAAGAAACGGCAGGCTGGCGAGGGTGAACAGTACACAACAGACAAAAAAGGCGTAGCGACTGAGAAGTGACAGGCTCATACAGGGTCCTTGCGATGGCTCGGTCAGGCTCAGGGCCTGGGCAATCCTGGACCATAGCCCGGTTCAGGATTCAAACGCCAGCCCAGGGTCTCCCGGTGAGGTCTGTGTTCAGAGATCTTGCGTGTATCATTGCGCGTTCTCCGTGAAGAGCCGACCATGACCAAGATCATTCGCATTGCCGCTGCCCTGTTGATCGACCCGCAGGGTCAAACCCTTCTTGTGCGCAAGCGTGGTACGCAGGCGTTCATGCAGCCAGGCGGCAAGATTGAAGCCCATGAGCAACCTGTCGATGCCCTGGCCCGTGAGCTGCACGAGGAACTGGGCTTGCAGATCGACCCCTTGAAAGCAGGCTACCTTGGCGTATTCAGCGCGCCAGCGGCCAACGAGCCGGGGTTTGAGGTGCAGGCGGAGCTGTTCCAGGTTCATACCGACGCCAGTGTCGAGCCCGCAGCAGAGATCGAGGAGGCCGTCTGGGTCGATGCAAACGCGACCCTGAACCTTGAACTGGCCCCCTTGACCCGAGACTGGATTCTGCCGCTCTACAGAACGTTGACGCACGCTCCAGCCTGATCCTTCAACGCACCGCGCTGACGCCGTCGAGCGTGGAGAAGGAGGTGTCCTTGGCGGTCAGCAGGAAGTCGCGCATGTACGGGGCGTCGAGCATATCGGTACGTACCGCCGCGTACAGCGTGGCGAACAGGCCTTTCTCGCCCAGACGCTTGCCCTTCACATAACCACGTGAGCTGTACTCGTGCAGCGCCCAATGTGGCATGCCGCAGACGCCGCGGCCGCTCGCGACCAACTGCATCATCATCACCGTCAGCTCCGCGGTACGCACCTGTGCGGGCTCGATGTCGGCCGGCTCCAGGAAACGGGTGAAGATATCCAGGCGGTCGCGCTCCACCGGGTAGGTAATCAGGGTTTCGCTGGACAGGTCTTCGGGTACGACATAGCTCTTGCCCGCCAGAGGGTGCTGATTGGCGACGGCCAGCATGGCCTCGTAAGTGAACAGCGGAACATAGGTGATCCCGGCCAACTCCAGTGGGTCGGAGGTCACCACCAGGTCCAGGTCACCACGTGCCAGTGCGGGCAGCGGTGCAAAGGCGAAACCCGAGGCCAGGTCAAGTTCGACCTCCGGCCAGGCATCGCGGAACTGGTCGATGGTCGGCATCAGCCACTGAAAGCAGCTGTGGCATTCGATGGCCATATGCAGGCGCCCTGCAGTACCGCCGGCCAAACGCGCAATATCGCGCTCAGCGCTGCGCAGCAAGGGCAGGGTGGCGTCGGCCAACTGCAGCAGGCGCAGGCCGGCACTGGTGAAGCGCAGGGGTTTGGTCTTGCGCATGAACAGTTGCATACCCAGGCGCTCTTCCAGCTCCTTGAATTGATGCGACAGCGCCGATTGGGTCAGGTGCAGGCGTTCTGCTGCCTCTACCAGGCTGTCGGCCTCGCGCAAGGCGTGCAGGGTTTTCAGGTGACGAATTTCAAGCACCGGAAGGCTCCATGAGTAAACTTTGAGATGAACACGAATTTATTGAGTTTGTCTCAAGTTGCCTCGGCTGTCGACAATAGCGTCATCTTTTACAGGGAGCACGTTTTGTCATGGCACTGGCCCACAACCTTGGTTTTCCGCGCATCGGCGCTGACCGTGAATTGAAAAAAGCCCTGGAGGCCTATTGGAAGGGCGACCTGGATCAGGCAGGGCTGTTGGCGGTAGGCCGTGAGTTGCGCGCACGCCATTGGCAGGTTCAGAAAGAGGCGGGTATCGAACTGCTACCGGTCGGTGACTTCGCCTGGTACGACCAGGTACTGGCGCACTCGGTAGCCTTCGGCGCCATTCCTGAGCGCTTTGCCGCGACCAGGGGCGATGACGGTCTGCCAACCCTCGATACCGTGTTTGCCATGGCGCGTGGTGCAACGACCTGCTGCGGTAGTTCGCAGGGGCAAGCCCAGTACGCTCAGGAACTGACCAAGTGGTTCGATACCAATTATCACTACCTGGTGCCGGAGTTCAGTGCCGATCAGCGTTTCCTGCTCAGTTGGGAACAATTGTTCGATGAGGTCGCTGAAGCGCAAGCGCTGGGCCATGCAGTCAAGCCGGTGCTGATCGGCCCACTGACCTACTTGTGGCTTGGCAAGGCCAAGGGCGAGGGCTTCGACAAGCTCGACCTGCTTGAGCGACTGCTGCCCGTGTACGGTGAGATTCTCAGCCGCCTGGCTCGGCAAGGCGTGGAGTGGGTGCAGATCGATGAGCCAATCCTGTGCCTGGATCTGCCGCAGGCGTGGAAGAGTGCCTTTGAGCGGGCTTATCACATTCTTCAGTATTCCCCTCTGAAAAAGCTGGTTGCGACGTACTTTGGGGCCCTGGAGGACAACCTGGGGCTGGCCGTCAGCCTGCCGGTGGATGGCCTGCATGTCGACCTGGTACGTGCGCCGGAGCAACTCCCGGCAGTGCTTGATCGTCTGCCGAGCTACAAGGTGCTGTCGTTGGGCGTGGTCAATGGCCGTAACGTCTGGCGTTGCGACCTGGACCAGGCGCTGGAGCAACTGCAGCAGGCGCGTCAGCGCTTTGGCAGCAACCTCTGGGTCGCCGGCTCCTGCTCACTGTTGCACAGCCCGGTGGACCTGGCGCGTGAGGACAAGCTCGATGCCGAACTGAAAGGCTGGCTGGCTTTTGCCGTGCAGAAATGCAGTGAGATTTCTGTATTGGCCAAGGCGCTGAACAACCTGCAGGACGCTGACGTGCAGGCCGCCTTGAGCAGCAGCCGCGCGGTAAAACACAGCCGGGCGCAATCGTCACGTATTCACAAGCCGCAGGTTCAGGCGCGGGTTGCTGCGGTGAGTGCTCGCGACAGTCAGCGTCAGTCACCTTTCGCCCAGCGTATCGAAGCGCAGCGGCAGCGATTGAAGTTGCCTGCCTTCCCGACCACCACCATTGGCTCGTTCCCGCAGACGTCGGCGATTCGTCTGGCACGTCAGGCCTATAAGCAAGGCAAGCTGTCGGCCAGCGACTACACCGATGCCATGCACAGTGAAATTCGTCATGCGGTAAAGGTGCAAGAGCGCCTGGGGCTGGATGTGCTGGTGCATGGTGAAGCCGAACGTAACGACATGGTCGAGTATTTTGCCGAGCAACTGGATGGCTATGTATTCACCCGTTTCGGCTGGGTGCAGAGCTATGGTTCGCGTTGCGTCAAACCAGCGATCATTTATGGCGACCTGAGCCGGCCGCAAGCCATGACGGTGGCCTGGATCGCGTACGCTCAGCGTCAGACCGACAAGGTCATGAAAGGCATGCTGACAGGCCCGGTCACGATGTTGATGTGGTCCTTCCCGCGTGAAGATGTCTCGCGCAAGGTTCAGGCGCAGCAACTGGCGTTGGCGATTCGTGATGAAGTGCAGGATCTGGAAAAGGCCGGCATCAAGATCGTTCAGATCGACGAGGCGGCTTTCCGTGAAGGTTTGCCATTGCGCCAGGCTCAATGGCAGGGCTATCTGGACTGGGCGGTGGAGGCCTTCCGGCTGTGTTCCAGCGGGGTGCGTGACGATACCCAGATTCATACCCACATGTGCTACAGCGAGTTCAATGATGTGATTGAGGCGATTGCGGCAATGGACGCCGATGTCATCACCATTGAGACATCGCGCTCGGACATGGAGCTGTTGGAGGCCTTTGAAGCGTTCGACTACCCCAATGACATTGGCCCCGGTGTCTATGACATTCACTCACCACGGGTGCCGGACACCGCCGAGATGGTCAAGCTCATCAGCAAGGCCGCCACGCGTATTCCGGCCGAGCGCCTCTGGGTGAACCCGGATTGCGGCCTGAAGACGCGTGCCTGGCCGGAGACCGAAGCAGCCTTGGTTAACATGGTGGCGGCGGCACGGCAGTTACGCAGCCAGCTTGCATAAGGCAAGGGGCCTGCGGCGTTCGCCGCAGGTCTGACCATTTGGCGATTGTCATGAAACGGTCACTGTTTTGTGGCAGCGCGCCCGAATGAAAGTCATCAGACTCGCGCTCTACTGGGGATTTGCATTCTGGTGTTTCTGTCATGCGGGCATTTTTCTTTTTTGTCGCACTGCTGTGCGGTGCACCTGCGTTCGCCGCGTCACGCTGTGACGTCAACGTGCCAACTGAGCGGGTCGAACTGGCGCAGGTCAGCCTGGCTTATCAAAGTATTGGGCGTCGCTCCGACCCTGCGCTGTTGTTGGTCATGGGCCTGGGCGGGCAACTTATCCATTGGCCGGATGAGGTGGTGGCTGCGCTGTGCGAGCAAGGCTTTCGGGTCATTCGCTACGACAACCGCGACGTTGGGTTGTCGGCCTGGAATCAACCACCGGTCGGCGCCAACCTGACCTACGAAGTACTGCGCTACAAACTCGGGCTGCCGGTGTCGGCGCCTTATACCCTGACGGACATGGCCGAAGATGGCCTGGGGTTGATGGACGCGTTGCAGGTCAGGCGCTTTCATGTTCTGGGTGTGAGCATGGGCGGGATGATCGCTCAACACCTGGCTGACCTCGCGCCGCAGCGGGTAGAAAGCCTGACGCTGATCATGTCCAGTTCCGGCGCTTCCGGGTTGCCTGCGCCGAACCCGGCACTGGTGGAGCAACTGGCTCGGCGTGGAGCACCGAACCGGGATGCAGCCATTGAGCAGCAAGCTGACCTGCTTGCCGCCTTGGGCAGCCCGCAGGTGATGGACGACCGGCAGGTGTTGTTGCAACAGGCCGCGGCATCCTACGACCGTGCGTTCAACCCTGATGGGGTCAAGCGGCAGATCATGGCAATCCTAGCCGAACCCAGCCGTGTCGAACTGCTCAACCGTTTGCGGCTGCCGGTACTGGTGGTGCATGGCACGGCTGATCCGCTGTTGCCGGTGATGCATGGTGTGCACCTGGCCGCGCATATTCAGGGCAGCCAGTTACGCTTGATTCCCGGCTTGGCGCACCGCTTTCAGGAGCCGTTCAAGGCGCCTTTGCTTGAGGCCGTGTTGCCTTACCTGCGTCAGCATCGCGAAGACCTCAGCCACTGGGCTCAGCTTTAGTGAAAGCGTACCCAGACGCTTACCAGTACCGTTGCAGCGATCAGCCAGGCGACAGCGGCCAGGGCCAGTGAGGCTTCAAGGCGCAGGCGGTCTACCAGCAGGTAGAGTGCGGCGAGGTAGACGAAGTAGGGGATGATCGACCACATGCCAAACAGGATGGTGGTCTTCAGATCGTCCACGGAGCGGCCCTTGCCGACAATGTAGTGGGCGATCAGGGCGAAGGTGGGGAACAGCGGGACGAGCCCGGCGATGTAGTAGTTGCGGGTTTTGGCCAGGGCCGCGAGTATCACCACGACAGCAGCGCCGAGGCAGGCTTTGAGTAGCAGGTCCACGTTGATTCTCTATCCAGTGGCATCACGCCCGGGCATCAGGCCAGGCCGTATTTCTTGACCTTGTCGAACAGCGTGGTTTTGGCCATGCCCAATTCCTGGCTGGCCTGGCTGAGGTTGCCACCGGTGCGTTGCAGGGCGTCGCTGAGCAGGTTGCGTTCAAAGGCTTCGACAGCTTCGGAAAAACCCAGGCCCTGTGCAGGGCTGGAACCGGCTTTCTTGAAGGCCGGCAGGCCCAAGGCATAGCGCTCTGCAACGTTGCGCAGTTCGCGGACATTGCCCGGCCAATCGTGCGCCATCAGGCGTGACAGGGTCTGGCTGTCGAGCGCTGGTACTTCGCGATCAAAGCGCAATGATGCCAGCAGCAGGAAGTGCTCGAACAACTGCAGGATGTCTTCACGGCGCTCGCGCAGCGGTGGGAGTTCCAGCGTCACCACGTTCAAGCGGTAGTACAGGTCGCTGCGGAACTGGCCGGATTGGCCGAGGGCGTCGAGGTCGGCTTTGGTGGCGGCAATTACCCGGCAGTCGACCGCGATGCTCTGGTTCGAGCCCAAGCGCTCCAGGGTGCGTTCCTGAAGGACTCGCAGCAGTTTGATCTGCAGGTTGATCGGCATGCTTTCGACTTCATCGAGGAACAGCGTTCCACCATTGGCGTGTTCGATCTTGCCGATCCGGCGTTTGCCGGCCCCGGTGAAGGCATTGGCCTCATGGCCGAAGATTTCGCTTTCAAACAGGTTCTCTGGCAGGCCACCGCAATTGAGTGCAACGAACGGTTGACCCTGGCGTCGGCTGAAGTCGTGCAGGCAGCGCGCCACCAATTCCTTGCCGGTACCTGTTTCACCTTCGATCAGCACGTTGGCCGAGGTGTCGGCGACGTTGGCAATCAGCTCACGCAGCTCCTGCATGGCCGGCGAGCGGCCGATGATCCGGCCTTCCAGGGTGCTTTGCTCGGCCAACTGACGACGCAGGGCAAACACTTCGCGGGCCAGGCCACGCTGTTCGAGGGCGCGACGCACCACGTCGACCAAACGTTCTGGCGAGAAGGGCTTTTCCATGAAGTCATAGGCGCCATTGCGCATGGCGCCCACCGCCATATTGATGTCGCCGTGACCTGTGATCAGTACCACCGGCAGGCTAGGGTCGCGGGCTTTGAGTCGACTGAGCAACTCCAGGCCGTCGATGCCAGGCAGGCGAATGTCACTGACGACGATTCCCGCGAAGTCATCGCCGATCCGCTGCAGTGCTTCTTCAGCGCTGCCGACACCCTCACTGGCGATGTCCTCCAGTGCCAATGCCTGCTGGCAGCCGAGCAACACATGCGGGTCATCTTCGACGATCAGGACGGTAAGTGGCGCTTGGTTCATAAGGACTCGGCAGGTTCTGAGGCGGCGGACACCAGGGGCAGGCTGAGGATGAACGCGGTACCGCCACTGGCGGGATGTTCGACACTCAGGCTGCCGCCGGCAGCGGCGGCAAGGCTGGCGGACAAGGTCAGGCCCAGGCCCAGGCCGTGCTCTCCGGGTTTGGTGGTGAAAAAGGGTTCAAACAGGTGCTTACGCGTTTCATCGTCAATGCCATGACCATTATCGCGTACACGCAGACGGTACTTGTCATTCAGCAGTTCGCCTTCCAGCCATAGCTGTGGTTGGGGCTGCGCGGCCATGGCATCGAGGGCGTTGCCGATCAGGTTGACCAGAATTTGCTCCAGCCGCGTCTGGTCGATGGCCAGTTGCTGATCGTCGAACGCGTTGTGCACCTGCAACTGGCTGCTCGCGATACGGTTGCCGAGTACCTGCAGGCTGGCCTCCACCGCTTTGCTCAAGGAGGCTTGGCCGCCGTCATCACCACGTCGTGCAAATGAGCGCAGGCTGGCGGTGATGCGGCCCATGCGATCAATCAGGTCGTTCATGGTCAGCAGGTTGGTACTGGCCGTTTCCAGCGCACCGCGTTCGAGGAAGCGAACGGTGTTGCCGGACAGTGTGCGTAATGCTGCCAGCGGCTGGTTGAGTTCATGAGCGATGCTGGTAGACATCTGGCCGATGGCCGCCAACTTGCCAGCCTGAACCAGTTCGTCCTGAGCATGGCGCAGTGTCTGCTCGGCATGGCGCCGTTCACGGATCTGGCCCTTGAGGCGTTCATTACTGGCGCGCAGATCGGCTGTTCTTTCGGCGATCTTGCGCTCCAGTTGGCTATTGGCTTCTTCCAGGGCTTCTCTGGCGGCCAAGCGCGTGGCGATCACTTTACGCCGCTCGTTCCAGGCAATCAGGAGGATGGCCAGCAGTGCGAAAGCCACG
The DNA here is from genome assembly GCF_036348395.1 of Pseudomonas sp. AL 58. NCBI lineage: Bacteria > Pseudomonadati > Pseudomonadota > Gammaproteobacteria > Pseudomonadales > Pseudomonadaceae > Pseudomonas > Pseudomonas sp. AL 58. The sequence goes on along the minus strand of NZ_JAZBQR010000012.1, from coordinate 78,716 downwards.
GCCGCCAGTACCCCCTGAACGATGGACTCGCGGCGCAGGTCCTGCAGTGGTGTCAGCAGGGTAAAGTGCCAGGGGGTATCACTCAGGCGGCGAGTCTGGGCCAGGTAGGCGACTTCATGGTGGCTGTCACCGAGCTCGGCATTGGCCGGGAAACTCAGCTTCTCCACGCCGTCGCCCAGTTTCTCGCGCGACAGCGGCTGCAGTTCGTTGAGTGGCCACCAGTAGTATTGCAGGCTACGCGCGAGGCGCTCCTTGGTTTCCGGTGTCAGTGGTCGTACTGACTTCAGACGCCGTGCAGGGTCGCTGGAGAGGATGATGATGCCATTCTCATCGCTGACGAAGGCTTCCAGACGTGCCCGTTGCCAGCGTTCTTCGAGGGCTTCAAGGCGCACCTTGATGACTGCAACGCCAATGATCTTGCCATGCTCTTCCAGGCCGTGTGCCAGGTAATAGCCGGGTTCGCCCGTGGTGCTGCCAATGCCATAGAAACGTCCAGGCTGGCCGCGCACGGCATCCTGGAAGTAGGCACGGAAGGACAGGTCTTCGCCCAGGTAGCTGTCGACATCGCGCCAGTTGCTCGTGGCCTGTACCCGGCCGCTGGTGTCCAGGACATAGATCGCCCGGCTGCGGCTGCGTCGGTTCAGGCCCTCGAGGTATTCATTGACGGCCTGGCGATGTCCGCCATCCGTTTCGTTCAGCAGGCTTGAGACACTCTGCTCCAACTCCAGCAAGCTTGGCAGGTAGGTGTACTTGCTGATTTCGCTCTCGACCGCTCGCGCATGCAGCTCAAGCTGGCGTTCGCCTGTTTCGCTCAAGGTGCGTATGCCGTTGTGTTCGCTGATCAGAAAGCCGGCCACGCCCAGGCCGATCATCAGCAGGAGGATCAGTGGCGGCAGAAACAGGTGACGGATCAGACGGGGTTTCACGGCAAGTGCAGGCTTGGCTGGGCGAAAGAGCGTAGGGTCGCATTTCATCACAGTGGCCTTGGTACGACCAGCGCCGCCTGCCCGGCGAACACCGGACAGGCGGCAGTGGTGCATTAGTGTTGCAGGATCTTGCTGAGGAAGTGCTGTGTACGCTCATGGCGCGCATCGGTATTACCGAAGAACTCCTCTTTCTGGCAGTCTTCGATGATCCGGCCCTGGTCCATGAAAATCACTCGGTTGGCGACCTTGCGAGCGAACCCCATTTCGTGGGTAACGCACATCATGGTCATGCCTTCGTGTGCCAGCTCAACCATGACGTCCAGTACTTCGTTGACCATCTCAGGGTCCAGTGCCGAAGTCGGTTCGTCGAACAGCATGACGATCGGGTCCATCGACAGCGCGCGGGCAATTGCCACACGCTGCTGTTGACCACCTGAGAGTTGCCCCGGGTGCTTTTTCGCATGGGCACTGAGGCCAACGCGGTCCAGCAAGGCCAGGCCTTTCTTGGTCGCTTCGGCTTCACTGCGGCCCAGCACCTTGCGCTGGGCAATGGTCAGGTTCTCGGTGATGGTCAAGTGGGGGAACAGCTCGAAATGCTGGAACACCATGCCCACTCGCGAACGCAGTTTCGGCAGGTTGGTCTTCGGATCGGCAATCGAGGTGCCGTCGACAATGATGTCGCCTTTCTGGAACGGCTCCAGTGCGTTGACGCATTTGATCAGGGTCGATTTACCCGAGCCCGACGGGCCGCAGACCACGACCACTTCGCCTTTTTTGACTTCGGTGCTGCAGTCGGTCAGTACCTGGAAGTCGCCGTACCACTTGTTGACGTTCTTGATAGAGATCATACGGTTAACCTTTTCTGCAGACGCTTGACCAGGAAGGAGGCGGAGAAGCTGATAACGAAGTACACGGCACCGGCGAACAACAGAAACTCGTTGGATTGCCCGATGATGTCGCCGCTGGCACGTGCGGAGTTGAGGAAATCTACCAGGCCGACGGTGTAGACCAGCGAGGTGTCTTGAAACAGGATAATGCTCTGCTGCAGCAGCAGTGGGGTCATCTTGCGAAAGGCCTGAGGCAGGATGATCAGGCGCATGGTTTGACCGTAGGTCATGCCCAGTGCCTGCGCAGCACCCATCTGGCCTTTGGCGATCGACTGCACACCAGCACGGACGATCTCACAGAAGTACGCCGCCTCGAACATCATGAACGCGATCAGGCACGAGGTGAACGCCCCGACGGGTGTGTCTTCGCCGGTAATCCAGCGCAGCACGAACGGTACCGCCAGGTAGAACCAGGTGATGACCAGCAGCAGCGGAATGGAGCGGAAGTAGTTGACGTAGGCACCCGCGAGATTGGCCAGCAGCTTGTTGGAGGACAAGCGCATCAGCGCCAGCACGGTACCCAGGGCAATACCGCCAATGACCCCCAGGACCATGAGTTGCAGGGTCATCAGCATGCCGTTCCAGAGGGCCGGCAGGGCGGGAATGATTCCACTGAAGTCCATCATTTACCTCCCACGGAGATCAGGCCAGGCACGGCGACTTTCTTCTCGATCAGACGCATGAGCAGCATCAGGCTCATGTTCAGGGTGAAGTAGATCAGGGTGGCCAGGGTGAAGGCTTCAAACAGGTTTGCGGAGAACTCGGCGGTCTGCTTGGTCTGTGCCAGCAATTCCATCAGGCCGATCAGCGAGGCCACCGAGGAGTTCTTGAACACGTTCAGGAATTCCGAGGTGAGCGGCGGAATGATGATCCGATACGCTTGCGGCAGCAGTACGTTCCAGTAGATCTGCGGCAGGCTGAAGCCCATGGCGCGCGCGGCGGACTCCTGGCCTCGTGGCAGCGCCTGGATGCCGGTACGGACTTGCTCGCAGACCCGTGCAGCCGTAAACAGACCCAGGCAGATCACCACGCTGATGAAGGCCGAGGTGGTCGGATTGAGGTCTTGCTTGTACCACTCTTGCAGGCCTTCGGGCAGCATGTCCGGTATCAGGAAGTACCATATGAACAGCTGCACCAGCAGCGGTACGTTACGAAAAAGTTCCACGTAGGCCGTGGCAATACCCGATACCAGACGGTTCGGGACGGTGCGCATGACGCCGAGTACCGAACCCAGCAACAGCGCAATGACCCAGGCGGCGGCGGCAATGCCGACGGTCCAGCCTAGCCCGGAGATGAACCAGTCGAGATAGATCTCGCTGCCTACGCCGGTGGACTTGAAAAAAACGCCCCAGTCCCAGTTGTAATTCATCGGGGTCTCCCCTCAGATCAGTTGTTTCACGGGCACCTTCGAGCATCCGAGTGCGCACAGGGCGCCCTCGGATGAAAGGTTAGTCACTGCCTGGGATCAGGACTTCTTTTCGTCTGCAGCTTTGTCAGTGGGGTTGGCGATCAGCGCCTTGAGCTCGTCGCTCATCGGGAACATCAGGTTCAGGCCTTTTGGCGGAATTGGCTGCTGGAACCATTTATCGTAGATCTTGTTGATCTCGCCTGATTTGTAGAGTGCAACGATCGCGTCATCGACGGCTTTCTTGAAGGGCGCATCGCCTTTGCGCACCATGCAACCGTAGATCTCATAGGACTGCGGGGTGCCGGTCACTTCCCAGTCGGTTGGCTTCTTGGCCTTGGCCATTTCGCCAGCGAGCAGGGCGTCATCCATCATGAAGGCAACGGCACGACCGGACTCGAGCATCTGGAAGGACTCACCGTGGTCCTTGGCCGAGATGACGTTCATCTTCATCTGCTTATCGGCGTTCATCGCCTTGAGAATGCGCTCGGAGGTGGTGCCGGCGGTGGTGACCACGTTCTTGCCGGCCAGGTCCGGGAAGTCCTTGTACTTGGAATCCTTTTTCGTCAGCAGGCGGGTGCCGATCTCGAAGATGCCGACCGAGAAGTCGACCTGTTGCTGGCGTTCGACGTTGTTGGTGGTCGAACCGCACTCGACGTCCACTGTGCCGTTCTGCACTAGCGGAATACGGGTTTGCGAGGTCACCAGGTTGTATTTGACCTGAAGGTTTGGTGCGTCCAGGTCCTTCTTGAGGGCCTCGACGATTGCCAGCTGGATGTCGTGTGCATAACCGACCGGTTTGCCCGATGCGTCAGCGATGTAGGAGAACGGAATGGAAGCGTCGCGGTGCCCCAGGGTAATGGTGCCCGATTCCTTGATTTTCTTCAGCGTGCCGGTCAGATCGGCGGCAAATACTGGCGTGCTGATCAAAGCGGCCGCGATAGCGGCGCCCAACAGGTGGGGAACGATACGCATCAAAATTTCCTCGACGTTGTTTTTTTTATGGAGCCTTTGCTGGGCTCATTCGTTCAGCGAACACTGCAATCAAGCGGTTTGCGCATTCGGGTACTGAGTGTAGAGCATGAGTCGTGCCAAGCCCCGGAATCTATTGTAACGCTATGATTTTATTGAATATTAATTTGATTTTTCGGTTTTTGATGGCGCTTATTCGTACGGCTTGCCGAACATCGTCATGTGGCGCGTTCGGAAGGCCGAACGCTTTTAGGGTGGCAAACGTGCGTGTGCAGGTGTTGATTTCCAGAGGGCGGGGTTGTTGAGAGCGGTTGATCCCGCAAACGGCGGGCGCCCGGAAACATTGCCTGCTGCTCCCGGTAATGCCGAGAAAGCAGTATGACCTTGCTGGCAACGGAGCCAGAGAACTTACAAGGAGTGCATCATGAGCACAGCAATGAAGCAGTATTTCGTTGAATCCAGCAACGGCGGTGATGATGACGACGAAGATGCCGAGCATGGGCACGGCTGGCGCAAGGCTTGACCTGAGTCGGGCGAACGTAACCGTTTAGGTTCGTCTCATCCGGGCGAAAAGTTCCGCTCAGGCTTAGTGCCGTTTGGTTCGGCACATGAGCGTGAGCGGGCCTCTCGGAAATCCGATACCAGATTCTGGTGTCGGATTTTTTATGCGCTGTCACCTGTGAGTCAAACGGCTCAGGCCGCTTCGGACTTGCTGCGGTTCAGTGCGACGCGGAGCAGGTACTGCTTTAGTTTCTCTTGCTCGGCTGGGCTGGTGAACAGCCCAAGCTTGGTTCGCCGCCAGAGAATATCCTCGGCGCTGGTAGCCCACTCTTCGCTGCACAGGTAATCCACCTCGCGGGCGAACAATCCCCCACCCATGGCTTCGCCCAGGTCTTCGGGACCCTGGACGCCTTCGAGCAGGCGCCAGACGCGGCTGCCGTAGGTCAATGCCCAGCGTTGAGCGATGGCACCTGGCAGCCAGTCGTATCGGGCCTGGATGCTCTCGCTCAGCGCCTTGGGTGTGCTCATGTCTTCGCCGCCTGGCAGTGGGGCGGTGGCAGTCCAACTGCCTTTCATCTGCGTGAAGAATGGCGCCAGCTCACGCATGGCCGACTCGGCGAGCTTGCGGTAAGTGGTCAGTTTGCCGCCAAACACCGACAACAAAGGCGCTTGTTCAGCCTCGGCTGAAAGGGACAGGGTGTAATCGCGCGTGATGGCCGATGGATTGTCCGACTCGTCATTGCACAGCGGACGAACACCAGAGTAACTGTTGACGATATCGGCACGGCTTAACGGGTGTTTGAAGTGGTCATTGACCACCTTGAGCATGTAGTCGGTTTCCGCCTCGGTGATGACCACCTTGTCGGGATCGCCATTGTACTCGCGGTCTGTCGTGCCAATCAGGGTGAAGCGCTCCAGATACGGAATGGCAAACACAATGCGCTGGTCTTCATTCTGCAGGATGTAGGCGTGCTCGCCTTCGTAAAGCTTCGGCACAATCAGGTGGCTGCCTTGGATCAGGCGAATCCCGTAGGAGGTATCGAGCTTCAGGTCATCCTTGATGAACGTTGCAACCCAAGGGCCTGCGGCATTGACCAGTGCCCTGGCCTGGATCGTCTGTTGGGTGCCGTCGGCACGCTCGATTTGTACACGCCACAGGCCGTTGACGCGATGAGCGCCGAGGCAGCGGGTATGGGTCAGGATGTGTGCGCCGTTTTCCCGGGCCGCCATGGCGTTGAGTACCACCAGGCGGGCGTCGTCTACTGCACAGTCGGCATACTCGAAACCACGGGTGATCACCGGCTTCAGCGGGCTACCCGGGCCGAAGCGCAGGCTACGCGATGCACCGAGGCGTTTGCGTTTACCCAGGTGGTCGTAGAGGAACAGGCCCGCGCGAATCATCCAGGCTGGGCGCAGGTGAGGGCGGTGAGGCAGTACGAAGCGCATCGGCTTGACGATGTGCGGGGCCTTGGCCAGCAGTACTTCGCGTTCTGCCAATGCTTCGCGTACCAAGCGAAACTCATAATGCTCCAGATAGCGCAGGCCACCATGGATCAACTTGCTGCTGGCAGACGAGGTATGGCTGGCCAGGTCGTCTTTTTCGCAAAGCAACACGGACAGCCCGCGCCCTGCTGCATCTGCGGCAATCCCTGCGCCATTGATACCGCCGCCGATCACGGCGATGTCATAGGTTTCATCGAGGGTAGTGGGCGCTTGGCGGGAGAGGGACACGGGCGGCTCCTGAATTTGAATGTGAACATTGATGTTCATTTTCGAAAATATTAGCGCAATGGCATAGCCGCCGCTAGCCGGACTTGATAGAAAATGCTGATCTATAGGTCTAAATGAAAAATAACGAACATGATGGGCGGCTGTCGCTGGCGGCAGCCGTGAGGGGAGGGGCTAGACGACTTCCAGGCGGATCTTCTGCTGGTTGAGCAACTGAGTCAGTGCGGCGACGGGCTGCTGATCGGTGACCAGGCAGTCCACCAGGCTGATTGATCCCAGGCGTACCATCGCGTTGCGCCCGAACTTGCTGGAGTCGGCGGCCAGGATGACCTGCCGTGCATTGGCAATGATGGCCTGGGATACACGCACTTCCTGGTAGTCGAAGTCCAACAGGCTGCCATCTTCATCGATGCCGCTGATGCCGACCAGGGCGAAGTCGACCTTGAACTGGTTGATGAAGTCGACACTGGCTTGGCCGACCACACCGCCGTCGCGGCGTACGTTGCCACCGGCCAGCAGCACTTCGAAATCGTCTTTTGCACTCAGGATCGAGGCCACGTGAAGGTTATTGGTGATTATTTTCAGGTGGTTGTGATTGAGCAGCGCGCGCGCAATGGACTCGGTGGTGGTACCAATGTTGATGAATAGCGACGCATGGTCGGGAATTTGCGCTGCGACAGCTTCGGCGATGCGTTGTTTTTCGTCGCGCATCTGATCGGCGCGCATCGCGTAGGCGGTGTTTTCGATGCTGGAGTCGTAGGCGGCGCCGCCATGGTAACGGCGCAGCAGGTTGACTTCGGCCAGTTGATTGATGTCCCGCCGAATGGTTTGCGGCGTCACGACGAACAGTTGGGCCATTTCCTCGATGCTGACATAGCCGCGTTCGCGGACCAGTTCGAGGATTTGCTGCTGACGAGGAGGCAGGTTCATGGGCTGTCCTTTGGGCGGCCGGGCAAATTTCTCCATGATGCCGGAGGAAATCTCCTACGACCAGCCCGGAGGATGGCACAACGCCTTGCATTGACCTGCGGCCTTGGCGCCGGCAAAGCCGACGCCCAGCGTTTTCGCGCTGCCTTCAAGGGGCACTGCGGTGGTTTCAGTTCTCGTCGTGCGGTTCCCAGTCACGGGTGCGGTCTACGGCTTTCAGCCAGCCGGCATACAGTTTTTCTTTCTGCACTTCATCCAGTTGCGGGGTGAACGTGCGTTCGATGATCGCTTTGCCGCGCAGTTCGTCCAGGCTACTCCAGAAGCCGCATGCCAGGCCGGCGAGGTAAGCAGCACCGAGGGCGGTGGTTTCGCGCATCTGTGGGCGCTCAACGCAGGTGCCGAGAATATCGGCCTGGAATTGCATCAGGAAGTTGTTGGCGACTGCACCGCCATCGACGCGAAGGGCGCTCAGGCGTTCGCCGCAATCCTGTTGCATGGCGTCGAGTACGTCCCGGGTCTGGTAGGCAATCGACTCCAGGGCCGCTCGGATAATGTGGTCAACCTTGACCCCTCGGGTCAGGCCGAACAGCGCGCCGCGGGCATAGGGGTCCCAGTAAGGGGCGCCAAGGCCGGTGAACGCTGGCACCAGGTAGACCCCGTTGCTGTCCTTGACCTTGCTGGCGAAGTACTCGGTGTCGTGGGCGTCATTGATGATTTTCAGTTCGTCACGCAGCCACTGTACGGTGGAGCCACCGTTGAATACGGCGCCTTCCAGGGCGTAAGCCACTTCGCCGCGAGGGCCGCAGGCGATGGTGGTGAGCAGGCCGTGAGACGACGTGACGGCCTTTGTTCCGGTGTTCATCAGCAGAAAGCAGCCGGTGCCATAGGTGTTTTTTGCCTGCCCGGCGTCCACGCACATCTGGCCGAACAGTGCGGCCTGCTGGTCGCCGGCGATGCCCGCAATGGCGATACCGCTTTTGGTGTGCCCGTATACCTCGGAGGAGGCGCGAACCTCAGGCAGCATTTGGCGAGGAATGCCCAGGACTTGCAGCATCTTCTCGTCCCACGTCAGGGTGTGGATGTTGAAGAGCAGGGTGCGCGAGGCGTTGGTGTAGTCGGTGACGTGAACCTTGCCGCCAGAGAACTTCCAGATCAGCCAGGTATCGATTGTGCCGAACAACAGTTCGCCTTTTTCAGCGCGTTCACGGGCGCCCTCGACGTTGTCGAGAATCCATTTGAGCTTGGTGCCGGAAAAGTAGGGGTCGGTCACCAGGCCTGTGGTTTCGCGAATGTAGTCCTGCAGGCCATCGCGCTTGAGCTGTTCGCAAATTTCGGTGCTGCGTCGGCACTGCCAGACGATGGCGTTGTAGATCGGTCGACCGGTTTCCTTGTCCCAGACCACGGTGGTTTCGCGCTGGTTGGTGATGCCGATGGCCGCCACTTGATCATGGCTCAGGCCTGCCTGGGCCAGCGCCTCGACCATGGTTGCGCTCTGGGTGGCGAAGATCTCCATGGGGTCGTGCTCGACCCAGCCAGCCTGAGGGTAGTGCTGTGCGAACTCGCGCTGCGAGGTGCCGACCACGTTGGCGTCCCGGTCGAAAATGATGGCCCGCGAACTGGTCGTGCCCTGGTCCAGGGCAATGATGTAGTTCTTGTTATGGGTGTCTGTCATGTCGTTGGCCTTGCACTAAATAAGGTGGAGTCAGGGTAGGGCGGGCGTTGGCCCGCTGGCCCGGCATCAGGATGCCTGGGTCTTGCCCTGAGGGTTGTCGTCGGTCTGGACGGTCATGTTCGCTGCAGAGGGCAGGTTGCGGGCGAACACGCCGCGGTACAGGGCGGCACCAAGGCTTGCCCCTATGATCGGCGCAATTACCGGGATCAGAAAATAGGGCACCTCACGGCCACCGGTGAAGGCGATTGGTCCCCAGCCCGTAAGGTAGGTCATCAGTTTAGGCCCGAAATCGCGTGCGGGGTTCATCGCAAAACCGGTCAGCGGGCCCATCGCGCTGCCGATCACTGCGATCAGCAGGCCGATCAGTACGGGTGCCAGCGCGCCACGTGGCAAGCCGTTGTTGTCGTCAGTAAGGGCCATGATCACCGCCATCAGGATGGCGGTAATGATCACCTCAACCAGGAAAGCCTGGCCGGTAGAGAGCGCCGGGTGCGGATAGGTCGAGAACACGGCGGCCAGCTCAAGGCTGCCTTGGGTGCCGCGCAGCATCTGATGGGTTTGTTCGTAATCGAAGAACAGCGTGCTGTAGAGCGTGTACACCAGCGCAGCGCCGCAGAAAGCACCGGCGATCTGGGCGACGATGTAGAACGCCAGTTTGTGTTTTTCAAAACCTGCGAACAGGCACAGGGCAATGCTGACCGCAGGGTTGAGGTGAGCGCCGGAGATGCCGGCGGTCAGGTAGATTGCCATGCTCACGCCAATGCCCCAGATGATGCTGATCTCCCACAATCCGAAGCTGGCGCCGGCGACCTTGAGCGCTGCAACGCATCCCGTGCCAAAAAATATGAACAAGGCTGTTCCCAGGAACTCGGCCATGCACTGGCTGGAAAGTGTCGGTTGTTGCTGGGCAATGGTCATTCGTTACCTCGGTTCTTGTTGTTGTGAGGCGCTTTGGCGCTCGACATGCTCCGGCAGAAATTCCCCAATTTCTGCTGGAAGGGGCTTTGGGGGTGTTGGCTTATATTCAAAATCGAAAAAATATAGACAAGAAACGCTTATGTCAAAGGTCGAAAGTGAACGGTCATTCACAATCTGACTATTGGTTTGCAGGATGGTGCTGGACGCTGCAAGGGCTGTGCTTGGACGTGATGTAGCCCCCTGTGTAGCTGCTCTGTGGGTTTTGTCCTAAAGTAGCCGACGAAATTTGTCTTTACGGCCTGCCAGGAGTCCGCATGACCCCCGCTCTCGATCTATTGAAAAAGGTTCGTGCCGAACATCGCGTACACAGTTACGAACATGACCCCAAAGCGGCTTCTTATGGGCTGGAGGCTGCGGAGAAGTTGGGGCTGGAGCCCGCGCGGGTGTTCAAGACGCTATTGGCCTGCAGTGAAAAGGGCGAGTTGCTGGTGGCGGTGGTGCCGGTGGCAGGTTCCCTGGACCTCAAGGCCCTGGCCCATGCTGCCGGGGTGAAGAAGTGCGAGATGGCCGACCCCGCTGCTGCTCAGCGTGCCACGGGTTATCTGTTGGGGGGCATCAGCCCGCTGGGGCAGAAGAAGCGCTTGCGCACGTTCATTGATCAGTCTGCACAGCCGCTGCCGACGATTTTTGTCAGTGCCGGGCGGCGTGGCCTGGAGGTTGAGTTGGCGGCTGACGTATTGGCGACCCACACGCAGGCAAGCTTTGCCGAGATCGCCCGCGACTGATAGCAGCTGTGTGGATCGATAAGGCGTGTGGGGCGAGCAAGCCCGCCCCTGGCTATCAAGCGGCCGGGCTGTAACGACGCACGCCGTTGTCGCCTGGCTGGAGTTGTGCGGCAACGCTGCCGGGTGCCGGAAACAGTACCAGGTGGTCTGCCGCAACCACGATACCGACTTCGCTGCCAGGCAAATGGTCGATGTGGCTGGGGAATATCGCTTCGAGCTGGCTGCCGGTTGCCAGTTGCAGGCGATACAGCGTGGACGCGCCGAGGAAGCTCTTGCCGACAATGCGTGCCTTGAGCTCGCTGTCAGGTGCATAGACGATATCGTCTGGCCGCAGCAGTACATCCACTGCGCTGCCAATGGCCATGGTGTAGGCGCGATTTCCGCAGAGCTCGCCGAGTTCAGTCTGTACCGACTCCGGGCTGGTCAGTTGACCGCGAATGAAGTAGCCCTGGCCAATGAAGCTGGCCACGAAGGGGGTCAGGGGCTCATGGTACAGGTTGTAGGGCGTATCCCACTGTTCCAGTCGACCTTCCTTGAACACACCGACATGGTCGCTGACCGCAAAGGCTTCTTCCTGATCGTGGGTAACCAGGATCGCGCTGGTACCACGGCTCTTTAGAATGTCACGCACTTCATGGCTGAGGCGTCGACGCAGTTCGACATCAAGGTTCGAGAACGGCTCGTCAAGAAGCAGCAGTTGTGGCTCGGGCGCCAAGGCGCGGGCCAGGGCAACCCGTTGCTGTTGGCCACCAGAAAGCTCATGAGGGTAACGTTGGCCCAGACCACCGAGCTTGACCAGCTCGAGCATTTCCTCGACCACGTGTTGCTGTTGTGGGTGTTTGCCAATGCCGAATGCAATGTTCTGCGCCACGGTGAGGTGAGGGAACAGTGCATAGTCCTGGAACACCATGCCGATTCGGCGTTTTTCTGGCGCGAGGGTGAACCCTGCTTTGGAGATGACTTCGCCGGCCAGCTGTATCTCGCCCTCATGCACGGGCTCAAAGCCGGCGATGGCGCGTAGCGTGGTGGTTTTCCCGCACCCGGAAGAGCCGAGCAAACAACCGATATCGCCGGCGTTCAGGTGCAGGTTGAGGTTCTGGACAACGCGCTGGCCTTGGTACCCACAGGCCAGGTTGCGAAGGTTGAGCAGTAAAGGTTGACTCATGCGTGGTGGTAAGCCGGTTCAACAAGGAATTCAAGAAGCGCCTTCTGTGCGTGCAGACGGTTTTCCGCCTGGTCCCAAGCGACCGAGCGTGGGTCGTCGAGAAGGTCCATGCTGATTTCCTCGCCGCGGTGAGCAGGCAGGCAATGCATGAACAACACATCGGGGGCAGCGAGGTCGAGCAGCTCGCGCGTTACCTGGTAAGGTGCGAACGTCTTCAGACGCCGTGCAGTTTCCTCCTCCTGCCCCATGGAAGTCCAGACATCGGTGCTCACCAGATGGGCGCCCCGCACAGCCTCCTTCGGATCACGGACGATCGTGACGCGGTCTCCGGCTTGGGCGACGAATTGAGGATTCGGCTCGTAGTCTTCCGGGCAGGCGATGCGCAATTGGAAGTCGAACTGGATGGCGGCTTCTATATAGCTGTTGCACATGTTGTTGCCGTCGCCGATCCAGGCCACGGTTTTGCCCTGGATCGAGCCGCGGTGTTCGAGGAATGTCTGCATGTCGGCCAGCAGTTGGCAAGGGTGCAGGTCATCGGACAGGCCGTTGATCACCGGTACCCGCGAATTGGCGGCGAACTCGGTCAGCGTGCTGTGGGCGAAGGTACGGATCATCACCGCATCCAGCATGCGCGACATGACGATGGCGCAGTCGCTGATCGGCTCACCGCGACCCAGCTGGGTGTCGCGCGGCGAGAGGAAGATGGCCTGGCCGCCGAGCTGGATCATGCCAGCCTCGAATGACAGGCGGGTGCGGGTCGAAGACTTCTCGAAGATCATCCCCAGTACGCGGTTCTTCAGGGGTTCGAACAACACGCCTCGGTTACGCAGGTCCTTCAGCTCGATGCCACGACGGAGCACACCGAGCAGTTCGTCGGGGGTGCAGTCCATCAGGGAGAGAAAGTGCCTTGCGTTCATCATTGACTACCTTTTTGCAACAGACCGCAGATCATCTAAAGCCGGTTTTTGGAAAAACGGGTGAGACCTGCGGCGAAAGCCGCACGTGGCGACGAAATTAGGGGGAGACGCAATACTATAATTAAATGTCGCGTCTTACCAAGAGGGGCTGCAACATCGGCACTGCCGAATCTGCGATAACCCAATGGGGAACAGCTTTTTTGTGTACGCCACAAGGTTTTACACTGCCTGCCAGCGGCTTGGCAAACGCTGCTCACGCTGTTGAGTGCATAACCGCACCGGCTAGCTGCTCATTCGCATATCCGGCGCAAGGTATCTGCTCACTCAAGCGTGGCCCTCCGGACGGCTCCAGTTGCGCTAAATTTGCCCCTGGACGGTGGGCGAAGGGGGATGTTGGCAAGGCCGAGCGCCACGCTCGGCTTTCCGATACAATGCGTCACCGTGCCGACAACCGCGTCGGAAAGTTCAGCCGAGGTGCTCCATGGATATCATCGAAACAATCAAAGAGCAGATTGCCAACAACACCATTCTGCTTTACATGAAAGGCTCGCCCAATGCCCCGCAGTGCGGCTTCTCCGCCAAAGCGGCGCAAGCTGTAATGGGTTGTGGTGAGAAGTTCGCTTACGTGGACATCCTGCAAAACCCGGAAATTCGCGCCAACCTGCCGAAGTACGCCAACTGGCCAACCTTCCCACAATTGTGGGTGGCCGGTGAGCTGGTCGGCGGCAGTGACATCATGACCGAGATGTTTGCCAACGGCGAACTGCAGACGCTGATCAAGGAAGCGGCTGCCAAGGCCAAGGCTGCCGAAGCCTGATTCTTGTCAGCCAACAAAAAGCCCCGCATTGCGGGGCTTTTTGTTGGCTGCGAGAAAGACGGGCTTACTCGCCCATCTGCGACTGCAGGTAGTTTTCCAGGCCGACCTTGTCGATCAGGCTCAGTTGGGTTTCCAGCCAGTCGATATGCTCTTCCTCGGCTTCGAGGATGTCTTCCAGCAGCTCGCGGCTACCGAAGTCGCCAACCGTTTCACAGTGGGCAATCGCGGCCTTGAGATCGGCTAGACCTGTCTGCTCGATTTTCAGGTCGCACTGGAGCATTTCCTTGGTGTGCTCACCAATGAACAGTTTGCCAAGGTCCTGCACGTTCGGGATGCCTTCGAGGAACAGAATCCGCTTGATCAGTTTGTCAGCGTGTTTCATTTCATCGATGGATTCTTTGTACTCGTGCTTGCCGAGCTTATCCAGGCCCCAGTCTTCATACATACGGGCATGCAGGAAGTATTGGTTGATTGCGACCAGCTCGTTTCCGAGGATCTTGTTGAGATGCTGGATGACGCTAACGTCGCCTTTCATGATGGGGTCCTGCCCTGTAGGTGTGCACAATGGTCTGGAGTGTGAGCCGGACAACTTTTGCTGTCAAACCTAAGTTATTGAATAATAAATAGAAACTAATAGGAATAAGAATGTTTTTGTTCCGCGTCTTAGTCCTAAGCACTTGAATTACAGGCATAAAAAAACCGGACGCTGGGTCCGGTTCTTGGAAAGTCTGAATTATGCTGCAGTAAATTCTACTGGATAAGGCAGTGCAGCCTGGCTCACTTGCAGCTCAGTCAGGGTTTCGCGTACGACTTGTTTAGCCAGGCAGGCGCATTTGCCGCACTGAGTGCCCACATTGGTGGCTTCGCGTACGTCACGGTAGCTACAGCAGCCGTCGTAGATTGCATCGCGGATCTGTCCGTCGGTAACACCAACACAAAGACACACATACATAGAGGAGACCATCGTGGCTAAAGGCTCAATGCGGAGGATCTTAATGTTAATGAGAATGCTTGTCAAAGCACTTTGTTGAGCGGTCCCGTTCGCCGCGACGGACGGCAGCCTGGTCAGTGACCGCCCTTAAATTCGGCGGTACACGTTGGGCGGTGTATGATGGTTAGTCCATGCGATGCCAGGTGGGCCATGTGCCCTGCTGTGTATACCATTCCACTACATCAGGAGATATCGAATGAGCGTGCTCGTAGGCAAAAAAGCCCCGGATTTCACGGTTCCAGCCGTACTCGGCAATGGCGAGATCGTCGACAGCTTCAACCTGGCTTCGGCCATCAAGGGCAAGTACGGCCTGGTGTTCTTCTACCCACTGGACTTCACTTTCGTCTGCCCGTCCGAGCTGATCGCCCTGGACCACCGTATTCCTGACTTCCAGGCGCGTAACGTCGAAGTCATCGGTGTTTCGATCGACTCGCATTTCACCCACAATGCTTGGCGTAATACCCCCGTCAACAACGGCGGTATCGGCCCGGTCAAATACACCCTGGCCGCTGACATCTCCCACGAGATCTGCAAGGCCTATGACGTTGAGTCCGAAGGCGGCGTAGCCTTCCGTGGCGCGTTCCTGATCGACACCAACGGTGTGGTCCGTTCGCAAATCGTCAACGACCTGCCGCTGGGCCGTAACATGGACGAGCTGCTGCGTCTGGTCGACGCCCTGCAATTCCACGAAGAGCACGGCGAAGTCTGCCCTGCCAACTGGAAAAAAGGCGACAAGGGCATGACCGCTTCGCCAGAAGGCGTTGCTGCTTACCTGAGCGAAAATGCTGGCAAGCTGTAAGCACCACGCATAAAAAAACCGGCCCCAGTGGCCGGTTTTTTTATGCGTGGCTGTCGACTTCAGTCGTCGAAGTCTTGCCAGCCGCCCATTTGTTTCCAGCGGTTGACGATACCGCAGAACAGCTCGGCGGTTTTTTCGGTGTCATAGCGAGCCGAATGTGCTTCACGTCCGTCAAAGTCGATGTCGGCACTTTGACAGGCCCTGGCCAGTACGGTCTGGCCATAGGCCAGGCCCGCCAGGGTAGCCGTGTCGAAACTGGAGAACGGATGAAACGGGTTGCGCTTCATATCGTTCCGGGCTACCGCGGCATTGAGGAAGCCCAGGTCGAAACTGCTGTTGTGGCCGACCAGAATTGCCCGCTTGCAGCCATTGGCCTTCAAGGCCTTGCGCACACCACGGAAAATGTCGGTTAGCGCGGCCTCCTCGCTAACGGCCATGCGTAGCGGATGGTCCAGCTTGATGCCGGTGAACTCCAGTGCGGCCTGTTCAATATTGGCGCCTTCAAACGGTTCGACACGGAAGAAATAGGTGTGCTCGGGGAACAGGAAACCTTTCTCATCCATGCCGATGGTCACGGCGGCAATTTCCAGCAAGGCGTCGGTTGCGCAGTTGAAACCGCCCGTCTCGACATCCACAACTACTGGCAGGTAACCACGAAAGCGTTCGGCCATGGGGTGACGCGGGCCGCCGCTATGACCTTCCTGGTCGAGGTCGAAGTGATCATCACTCACGCATTTGTCTCCAGCAGGCGCCAGCGCAGTTGTTCACCGGCGCGCAGCGGTACCACGGTGTGCTCGCCGAATGGCAGGCTATCCGGGGCGGTCCAGCTTTCGCGGACCAGGGTAATAGTGTCGGTATTGGTCGGCAGGCCGTAGAACGCAGGGCCATGCAGGCTGGCGAAACCTTCGAGTTTGTCCAGCGCATTGCGCTGCTCGAATGCTTCGGCATACAGCTCGATAGCGGCGTAGGCGGTGTAGCAGCCGGCACAACCGCAGGCGGCTTCCTTGGCGTGACGGGCATGCGGCGCCGAGTCGGTGCCCAGGAAGAACTTGCTGTTGCCGCTGGTAGCGGCATCGAGCAGGGCGACCTGGTGCGTATTGCGCTTGAGGATCGGCAGGCAGTAGTAGTGCGGGCGAATGCCACCGACCAGCATGTGGTTGCGGTTGTACAGCAGGTGCTGAGCAGTAATGGTTGCCCCGACGTTGGCCGGTGCTTCTGTCACGAACTGCACGGCATCGGCCGTTGTAATGTGTTCGAAGACCACTTTAAGCGTCGGGAAACGCTCGACTACGCGGCGCATGTGTTCGTCGATGAACTGCTTCTCGCGGTCGAAGACGTCGACCTCGCTACGCGTTACTTCACCGTGGACCAGTAACGGCATGCCGACTTCAGCCATGGCCTCGAGCACCGGGAAGATGTTGTCGATGCTGGTGACACCCGAGTCCGAGTTGGTGGTCGCACCCGCTGGATAAAGCTTGGCGGCGTGGACGAAACCGCTGGCTTTGGCCGCGCGGATTTCCTCGGGTTGGGTACGGTCGGTGAGGTACAGGACCATCAACGGCTCGAAGCGGCTACCAGCCGGACGGGCCGCGAGGATACGCTCGCGATAGGCGCCGGCTTCGGCGGCGTTGCGCACTGGTGGTACCAGGTTTGGCATGATGATCGCGCGGGCAAAGGTGCGCGCCACATCGCCAACGGTGTGGGGCAGGACGGCACCATCACGAAGATGGATATGCCAGTCGTCAGGACGCAGGAGGGTCAGGCGGTCGGACATTGGGGATTCCAGGCGGGTCGAACTCAAGGTGAATGCTACCGGAAAAGCCGGGTCCGAGCACTCGCTATCAAGTTTTGCCAGGGCTTACCGATACCTTGCAGGTATGCCGTGAAAAATTTGTGGAGCCGCCCGTGCGCCAGCATTATCTAGCCCTGCTCAGCATGTTTGCCAGCCTGCCTGCCATGGCACTTACTTTCCAGACGCGTCTGGAAAGCGTCGAGTGGAAGGTCGAGGGTGATCAGTTCGAGTGCCGATTGATTCAGCCGATTGCCAATTTTGGCTCCGGTGAGTTCGTGCGTCGCGCGGGCGAACAGCCGACCTTCCAGTTGCGTTCGAACAGCAATGTACTGGGGACAGGTTCGGCAACCTTGCTGGCCGCCGCCGCGCCCTGGCAGCCCGGGCGTGGCGATATCAACCTGGGCACTGTGCGCATGGCCCGTAATGGTGTGCTGTTCAACAGCACGCAAGGCCAGGCCAGCCGTTTGATCAATGGCCTGCTGGACGGCCGCAGTACCGTGGTCCGCAATTATGCGGGTGAGGCGGGGCGGGCGATGGAAGTGCGCGTGTTGCCAGTCAAGTTTGGCCAGGCCTACGGTGACTACCAGGTCTGTGCGGCCAAGTTGTTGCCGATGAACTACGACCAGGTGCGTCAGACCCGGGTCGACTTCCCGGGTGGCGGTATCGACCTGGATGCCAATGCCCAAGCGCGACTGGACATCATCCTCGACTTCCTCAAGGCTGATCCGACGGTCAATCATATTGAGCTTGATGGCCATTCGGACAACAGTGGCAATCGCCTGACCAACCGTGACCTGTCACGTCGGCGTGCGCTGGCCGTCATGGATTACTTTAAAAGCCACGGTATTGCAGAAGAGCAGATCACGCTGCGTTTCCATGGTGAGCGGTATCCACTTGCACCGAACAACAGCCCGGCCAACCGCTCGCGCAATCGCCGCGTGAACATTCAGTTGGACCGAGTGGCGCCCGTTGAAAAGCCGGTAGAAGCCGCCAGCGAAAAACCGCTTGGCAAGGCACCAGATGCGGCGTCGACAGCACCAGGCCAAGTGCCTGCAGCCAACACCTCTGTTACCAAGCCGGCCGTTAAGTCCTGAGGTTGAGGGGCGACCGTCCGTCGCGCCCTCGACCGTTCCTGTCGCTTTGTCGTCACAAGCTGTCGCCCCACTGTAAATGTTGCGGTAAGACCGGTAGAATCATCGGTTTTCCGTACAACCCCGTGGAGTGATGGCATGGCGGACGTAAAAAAGGTCGTACTGGCGTATTCCGGCGGCCTTGATACTTCGGTAATTCTCAAGTGGCTGCAAGATACCTATAACTGCGAAGTGGTGACCTTCACCGCCGACCTGGGGCAGGGCGAGGAGGTCGAACCGGCCCGCGCCAAGGCTCAGGCCATGGGTGTCAAAGAAATCTACATCGACGACCTGCGCGAAGAGTTTGTGCGTGACTTCGTGTTCCCGATGTTCCGCGCCAACACCGTTTACGAAGGTGAGTACCTGCTGGGTACCTCCATCGCTCGTCCGCTGATTGCCAAGCGTCTGATCGAAATCGCCAACGAAACCGGCGCCGATGCCATTTCTCATGGCGCGACCGGCAAGGGCAACGACCAGGTACGTTTCGAGCTGGGTGCCTACGCGCTCAAGCCAGGCGTGAAGGTTATTGCGCCATGGCGCGAGTGGGACCTGCTCTCGCGTGAAAAGCTGATGGACTATGCCGAGAAGCACGCGATTCCAATCGAGCGTCACGGCAAGAAGAAGTCGCCGTACTCGATGGACGCCAACCTGCTGCATATCTCCTATGAGGGCGGTGTGCTTGAGGATACCTGGACCGAGCACGAAGAAGACATGTGGCGTTGGACCAAGTCGCCGGAAAACGCGCCGGACGTACCGACCTACATCGAACTGACCTACCGCAACGGTGACATCGTTGCTATCGACGGCGTGGAAATGACCCCCGCTACCGTGCTGGCAACCCTCAACCGCATCGGCGGCGAGAACGGCATCGGGCGTCTGGATATCGTCGAAAACCGCTATGTCGGCATGAAGTCTCGTGGGTGCTACGAAACCCCGGGCGGCACCATCATGCTGCGTGCACACCGCGCCATCGAGTCGATCACCCTCGACCGTGAAGTCGCTCACTTGAAAGATGAGCTGATGCCGAAGTACGCCAGCCTGATCTACACCGGTTACTGGTGGAGCCCAGAGCGTCTGATGCTGCAGCAAATGATCGATGCTTCGCAGGTGAACGTGAACGGTGTTGTACGTCTGAAGCTGTACAAGGGCAACGTGATCGTGACAGGTCGCAAGTCTGATGACTCGCTGTTCGACGCCAACATTGCTACCTTCGAGGAAGATGGCGGTGCTTACAACCAGGCCGATGCAGCGGGCTTCATCAAGCTGAACGCCTTGCGCATGCGCATTGCCGCAAACAAGGGTCGTTCGCTGATTTAAGCGTTCTCCTCGTTTGAAAAAAACCCGGCCTTGGCCGGGTTTTTTTATTCATCGTTTTTATTACTGTGGGTCTGTACATGGCCATGCCTTATGGGGTGTGGAGGACATGGGTTTATTGGTAATCGTCGTTTGAATACCAGCATCCATATTGTAAAAAACCAACGACTCTCCACTTCCGTTACTGGGTGAAAGTCGTGATTGCTTCAGCGCGCTTAATACATGATGTTCAATAAACTGATTCGCGCCGCTGCCGGATAGAAAGATGCTGGATGGGGGTGTGTTGTCGGGTAAAACCGGGCTGTTCGGCGTGTTTATCATGAGTTCTAATTGTGCGAGTTTTTCGCACAGCTCATTGAGTTTCTCATGAAGTGTGTCATTGGGATCATCTCGACACTGTTCGCGTTTTACCGTGCTCGTCGTTGAATATTCAACTGCACTTGAAGAGTGCTCGGCTATGGGCTCTTCATTGCTGTTTTTTTCTTGGGTCAAGCTGTTCGATGCCGCTGTTTCCTGTGCGTGCTCTGTGGGTGATTCAGTATTGTCAGGGACATACAGTGATCGTGTGTTGAAATTTAATGTAAGAAAGAAAAGCAGTGTCAGGAAGGGCGGAAACCCTACAAGAAACCACGTGTAAATTTCTTGGCTGTCTTCACCGAGAAATGGCAGGGAGGCCAGCGCAGAGGCCTCAATGATTCCGGCGAAGATGGCGATGATGGTCAACGGACTTTTGGGTTCGGCGTTGCTCATAATTCAGTACCTTCTGCTCATTTTGGCGGAGATGCATGACGGGCCGCCATGCTCAGAAGGATCGCTCGAATAGTCCGTACAGGTGGGTAATTATGTGTTGTTTCAAGCAATCCGTAAGGCTGCTGTATGGGGTGATTTTTAAAGAGGACTACGAACTTCTATTAATCTAATGGCACTATGGGAAATTTCCTTCAACGATTGTGGCGTCGCTTCATAGGTTGTGACTTTGAATGATGATAGTGTTGTTTTACAGCGGATTTTACTTGCGTTTTCTTTGGCGGGTGCTGCTGTTTTCTGAGTTTGGCATTAATAAAATTTGTAGGAATTGTCCTATGATTTTGTAGGCCGTGTCTTTGAGTGTAAGTGCTTGGCGGGAGCAGAATGCAATATTTCGAATGAATGGGATATTGTGCGAGCTTAAAAACCGAACAGCAAAAATTTGGATTTGCCCATGAATAAAGTGCTGATCGTGGATGATCATCCAGTCATTCGTTTGGCTGTACGCATGCTGATGGAGCGGCATGGTTACGAAGTCATTGCGGAGACGGATAATGGTGTAGATGCACTGCAACTTGCCCGGGAATATCTTCCCGACATTGTTATTCTGGATATTGGAATCCCTAAACTCGACGGGCTTGAGGTCATTACCCGCTTGGCCTCTACAGGGGAGGCGTTGAAGGTGCTGGTGCTGACATCCCAGGCGCCGGGGCATTTTTCAATGCGTTGCATGCAGGCGGGGGCTGCCGGTTATGTTTGCAAGCAACAGGATTTGACCGAGCTCCTCAGCGCAATCAAGGCTGTGCTGTCGGGCTACAGCTACTTTCCCAATCAGGCGTTGCATTCGGTTCGTTCCAATCTGGGAGGGGCCAGTGAAGCGGAGATGGTCGAACGCCTCTCGGGTCGGGAAATGATGGTGCTGCAACAATTGGCGCGCGGCAAAAGCAACAAGGAAATCGCCGATAGCATGTTCCTCAGCAACAAGACGGTCAGTACCTACAAGACGCGTTTGCTGCTGAAACTTAACGCCCGCTCCCTGGTCGATCTGATTGAGCTCGCTCAACGTAACGATCTGGTATGAAATGACGTTCAAAATAGCTTCCCGACCAGGAGGCTTTTTGATAACCCACTACTCGCCGCCCTGTTGATTGGGCGGCTGTTCGTTAAAGATCGAAGTCGTAGTCCGCCAACTGTTTCTGCAAACGGCGCTCTTCCAGCAGGTTGTCAATGGTGCGGCGTTTACTCAGATTGGTTTTTGCCGTCTCTACCGGAACATCCGCGACAGGCGAATCTTCGCTGGCAGTAAAGTCGTCATCCAGATCCAGGTCTTCTTTATCGGTGCTCATAAGTCACTCCACGGCAAGAGGGCCATTGGCGCACCTTATAACGAGATTCTCAGGTCCGGTAAAAAAGATTTTTTCAATCGGCTAATCAGCTTTTTCGCTATTTGCTCAATCGTCTGAAGTCTTGTGCTTGTAATCACACAGGTCTTCGATCCGGCAACTGCCGCAACGTGGCTTGCGCGCCTGGCACACATAGCGACCATGCAGGATCAGCCAGTGGTGGGCGTCCAGCAGGTAAGCCTTGGGTACAAACTTCAGCAGCCCCTTTTCAACCTCTAGAACGTTCTTGCCGGGGGCTATACCCGTGCGGTTGCTGACACGGAAAATATGGGTGTCGACAGCCATTGCGGGTTGTCGGAAGGCGGTGTTGAGCACCACGTTAGCGGTTTTTCGACCCACCCCAGGCAGTGCCTCAAGGGCTTCACGGTTATCCGGCACCTGACTGCCATGCTTTTCCACCAGTAATCGGCAGGTTTCGATAACGTTTTTCGCTTTGCTGTTGTACAGGCCAATGGTCTTGATGTACTCCGACAGCCCCTCGACGCCTAGTGCGTATATTGCCTCTGGCGTATTGGCCACCGGGAACAGGCGTGCAGTGGCCTTATTGACCCCAACGTCGGTAGCCTGTGCGGACAGGATGACTGCAATCAGCAGCTCGAAGGGCGATGTGTAGGCAAGCTCGGTCTTCGGTTCTGGATTGTCTTCATGCAGCCTGCGAAATATTTCCAGGCGTTTTGTAGCATTCATGGGTCAGCGAATTCCTTGGCAGCGAGAGGACGCACGTTGGCGCCAGGCCCTATTGTACAGGGCGAGCAACAGGCCAAGAAGGAACAGGGCCCCAGGGGTGAGATGGGCCAGGCGCATACCGCTGCCCATCAGCTCACGAGCCACACCCAGGCTGATACAGAGTGCAGCGAACCCGAGTAACAGGCTCAGCGGGAGGCGCCAGCTTTTGGCGTGTCCCAGCGCATGCTCGAACAGCACGCACTGCAGCGCGATCAGTGCGGTGTAAAGGCCCAGGCTCTGGTAAAGCACCAAGGCGTAGGCGCGTAGGCTCAGTTCCAGGCAGGTGACGATTGTCGCAGCCAAAAGCATGCTGGCGACTTCTGCACCGATACCCGTCAGTAGCCGCCTCAGGGGCGTCATACCGAGGCGATGCAACAATATTGCCAGTAGGCTGAGCGCTGCTATCGAAGCGCCCTGCAGGAGCGTTTGCGTGGCGCCCAGCAGCGGTGCCAGGCTTAGGCCGGCAAGCCAGTGTCTATTCATCTGTGGCCCCTTCGAGTAGGTCTTTGGCATGCTCATCGAAGTAGCGCAGGGCGTCATGTAGCGCCTGGATCACGGCGCGAGAGGTCACACTTGCGCCGGCCAGTTGGTCGAACTGGCCATTATCGCGTTTCAGTGCCCAGGCGGCATCGGGCGTAGTCGTGAGCCCATGGCCGATGAAGTGCTGCAGCCAGGTGTTACCGGGTTCTACAAGCTGCGCGCCAAGGCCCGGGGTTTCCTGTTGTTGCAGGACTTTCAGGCCCATCAGCCGGCCGCTGGGGTCTATGGCAATCAGTATGTCCAGCGCGCCGCCGTAGCCCTGCGTACGACTATGCAGTACCACGGCGCTCGGCTGTCCGCCAAGTAGCGCACGGTAGCCTGCGCGCAGTGTGCTATGCGCCAGGCGGGTATCACTCAGGCGGATGGGGTGTTGCAGGGGGCTATTGTCATAGGCGTCAGCGGGCAGCACGCTTAGCCATGTCTGTGCCTTGAGTTGTTCCTGTGCGACCCTGATCGGCGCGGCAGCGTAGTGATGCCAGGCCATGCTGACCGCGACTGCCAGTAACGCAAGGGCAGCCAGCAGCATGCGGCTGCGCAGACCTGTACGGTTCATGTTGCCTCCCGTTCCCAGCGGCCGGCCCAACGTTCCAGGGCTGGCACCGCAAGGTTCATCAGCAGCACTGCGAACGCTATGCCGTCTGGGTAGCTGCCCCACGTTCTGATCAGGTAGATCAATGCCCCGACTCCTGCGCCAAACAGCAGGCGGGCCTTGGGGCTCCTGGGGCCGGACACCGGTTCTGTGACAATGAAGAACGCCGCGAACAGGGTTGAGCCGGATAACAGGTGCAGCAGTGGCGAGCCGTGGGAGTCGGAGCCCGAACCGTTCCAGCAGAACAAGCTGATGATAAACAGACTGCTCAGTAGCCCTACTGGCGCATGCCAGCTGAATACCTTGCGCTGGAGCAGGAACACGCCGCCCAGCAAGAAGCCAAGGCTGGCCCACTCGGTACCTTTACCGCCGAAATGGCCAAATCCGGGGTGCTGGGCGAACAACTCATCCATGGTCAGGCTTCTGTTGTTGCGCAAGCCATCCAGTACGGTGGCTTGTACCCAAGCGTCGGGTTGTGTGCTGCTGGCGATACCAAACACCTGGTGCAGGCTGCTGCCAAGGTCCAGCGGTTGGGGGGCAGGCCACTGGGTCATCGCAACCGGGAACGACAGCAAGACCAGGGCATAGCCAAGCATGGCGGGATTGAATGGATTCTTGCCCACACCGCCGTACAGGTGTTTGCCTATCGCAATCGCGCTACTGGCGGCGATCATCGGCAACCACCAGGGCGCATAGGCGGGCAGTGCAATGGCCAGCAATGTCGCGGTGACCAGGGCGCTGCCGTCGCTTAACGCGACCCGAACAGGGCGCTGCATCAGCATGAGCAAGCCAGCCTCGGTTGCCAGCGCTCCGACGCTGGTCAGCAGCAGGTTGAGCAGCAAGCCCCAGCCGTGCAACCAGAGCAACGCCAGAAGCCCTGGGGCGCAGGCCAGCAGCACCAGCCCCATGGTGGAGCGCAGACGCTCGCTGACATCAGCCGCGGCCATGCTCGCTCACTGCCTGGAGCGATTCAAGGTGCGCTTGCGCAGCCTGAGATTCGCGCTCCAGTTCCAGTAATTGGGCATGCTGGGCGTCGCTCGGGGTTTCACCGAACGCCGTACGGGCCTTGTTCAGCTGGGCGCGACTCATGGCTGCGGCGATCTTCGCCTGCTTCAGGGCCGCATCGGCTGCGGCGATCTTTTGAGCCTTGACGCGTTCGATAGCTGCCTTGATTGGGTCATCGGTTGCCGTTTCGGTCGTGGCATTGGCCGCTGGGCGTTGGCTGCGGGCAAGGCGTTCGGCTTGTTTGCGAGCCTCGTCACGCTGCAGGCGTGCATTGCGCTGTTCGTAACGTTGCCTGGAGTGGTCACGCTTGGCGGTTCGTGCAGCCCGTTGCTCGGCATCGGTTGCCAGCCCGCCAACGATGGGGATGATTACGCTGTTCGCCGGTAAGGGCAGCAAGTCGATGCAGTCGACCGGACAGGGCGCAACACACAGGTCACAGCCGGTGCATTCGGTGCTGATGACCGTGTGCATCAGTTTGGCTGCGCCGACAATCGCATCCACCGGGCAGGCCTGGATGCATTTGGTGCAGCCGATACATTCCGCTTCCCTGATGTAGGCGACCTGAGCCGGTGCACTGCCGCGCTCGGGGTCCAGCGCCAGAATCGGTACGTTAAGCAGCTCGGCCAGGGCGGCGATCGTTTCGTCGCCGCCTGGCGGGCATTTGTTGATGGCCTCGCCCTTGGCCAGGCCTTCTGCGTATGGGCGGCATCCGCCGTGGCCGCATTTGCCGCATTGGGTCTGTGGCAGCAGAGCGTCGATGCGTTGAATCAGACTCATGATGTAAACAATCCGTTGAGGCCGAGAAAGGCCATGGCCATGATACCGGCGCCAATCAGCTCCAGTGGCAGGCCGCGAAAGGACTCGGGTATGGCGTCGTTGTCGAGGGTACGCTGTCTAAGGTCGTCGAGCAGTATCAGTACCAGCCAAAAGCCCAGGCCGCTGCCTATGCTCAAGGCTATGACCTGCAGCACGTCGAGTTCAGGGCTACTGGCGGTGAGGCTCAGCGCCAGCACGCCGGCATTGCCAAGCAGCAGAGGCTTCAGACCCGTCTGCGGCAGTTGGGGCTGCCAGCGACTGACAAGGGTAAGCAGTGGCGTGATCAGTACGATGCACAATGGCAGGAACACGAACAGGCGCAGATAGTCCAGCTGCAAGGGCAGGAGCAGGTAGCGATAGAGGAGCTGACCGATCAGGGTGCTGCTCAGCATCAGCAGGCCGGTGGTCAATCCCAGTGCATGGATCTTGTGTCGGTCTGCAGCGCCATCAATACGCAGGGCGGGATCAAGGGCCAACCCCTGGTGCAGGACGATGTTGTTGATCAATGCAGCGCCGATGAGCGTAACGATCAGTTCTGTCATTGGAGGGCCGAAAAATCAGGGCTGTCCGCCATTATCCGGCAACGACGAGGGGAAGAGAACGCCCCGGTCTGAGATGACCGGGGCGGATATCACTTATTTGATGCGTTGACCCGGTTTTGCACCGCTGTCCGGGCTCAACAGGTAGATCTCTTCACCGCCAGGGCCGGCAGCCATTACCATGCCTTCGGAGATGCCGAAGCGCATTTTGCGTGGTTTCAGGTTGGCGATCATCATGGTCAGCCGACCTTCCAGCTTGGCCGGGTCCGGGTAGGCCGACTTGATGCCGGAGAACACGTTGCGCTGTTCGTCACCGATGTCCAAGGTCAGGCGCAGCAGTTTGTCGGCACCTTCCACTGCTTCGGCCTTGAGGATCAAGGCAACACGCAGGTCGACCGCCGCAAAGGCGTCGAAGTCGATCTCCGGCGACAGTGGATCCTTGGCCAACTCGCCGTTGCCAGTTGCTACGCTGGTCTGGGTCGCTTCCAGGTCTTCTTTGCTGGCAGCCGTCATGGCCTCGACCTTGAGCGGGTCGATACGGCTCATCAGGGCCTTGAACGGGTTCAACTTATGGTTGACGAGGCGGGTCTGATGGTCGGCCCAGGTCAGCGGGGCAACGTTCAGGAACGCTTCGGCATCGGCGGCCAGTACTGGCAGCACCGGCTTGAGGAAAATCACCAGTTGGCGGAACAGGTTAACGCCTTGGGCGCAGATCGCCTGGACTTCTTCCTGCTTGCCTTCCTGCTTGGCCAGTGACCAAGGTGCCTTGTCGGCAATCCAGGCGTTTGCGCGGTCGGCCAGGGCCATGATCTCGCGCATGGCGCGGGCGAAATCGCGGTTCTCGTAGGCTTCGGCAATGCCGGGTGCGGCGGCCAGGAAGGCTTCGGTCAGTTCCGGTGCTGCGTCGCCATCGACCATCACACCGTCGTTGCCCTTGTGGATGAAACCGGCGCAACGGCTGGCAATGTTCACCACCTTGCCAACCAGGTCGGAGTTGACCTTCTGTACGAAATCTTCGAGGTTCAGGTCGAGGTCGTCCACGCCGCGGCTGAGTTTGGCGGCGTAGTAGTAGCGCAGATATTCCGGCGACAGGTGATCCAGGTAGGTGCGGGCCTTGATGAAGGTGCCGCGCGACTTGGACATTTTCTGGCCGTTGACCGTCAGGTAGCCGTGGACGTTGATGCCGGTAGGCTTGCGATAGCCGGCACCTTCGAGCATGGCAGGCCAGAACAGGGCGTGGAAGTTGACGATGTCCTTGCCGATGAAGTGGTACAGCTCGGCTTTCGAGTCCTTGTTCCAGAACGCATCGAAGTCGAGCTCCGGGCGGCGTTCGCAGAGGTTCTTGAAGCTGGCCATGTAGCCGATCGGCGCATCCAGCCAGACGTAGAAGTATTTGCCAGGCTCGTCCGGGATCTCGAAGCCGAAGTACGGTGCGTCACGGGAGATGTCCCACTCCTGCAGGCCGGCATCGAGCCATTCGGCGATCTTGTTGGCTACCGCGTCCTGCAGGGTGCCGCTGCGGGTCCAGCTCTGCAGCATGGCCTGGAAGTCTGGCAGCTTGAAGAAAAAGTGCTGGGAGTCTTTCAGTACCGGTGTGGCGCCGGAGATTGCCGACTTGGGGTTCTTCAGTTCGGTTGGCGCGTAGGTGGCACCGCATTTCTCGCAGTTGTCACCGTACTGGTCTTCTGCCGCACATTTCGGGCAGGTGCCCTTGATGAAGCGGTCGGCCAGGAACATTTTCTTGTCCGGGTCGAAATACTGGGTGATCGAGCGGGTTGCGATGTGCCCGGCGTCGCGCAACTTCAGGTAGATATGGCTCGACAGCGCCCGGTTCTCTTCGGCGTGGGTCGAGTGGAAGTTGTCGAAGTCCACCAGGAAGTCAGCAAAGTCGCTGCTGTGCTCAGCTTGCACGCCGGCAATCAGTTGCTCCGGAGTGATGCCTTCTTTTTCGGCGCGCAGCATGATTGCCGAGCCGTGGGCATCGTCAGCGCATACATAGATGCACTGGTTACCGCGAAGCTTCTGGAAACGCACCCACATGTCGGTCTGGATGTATTCGAGCATGTGGCCAAGGTGGATGGAACCGTTGGCATAGGGGAGGGCGCTGGTGACTAGAATCTGGCGTGGCTCGGACATGGGGGCTCGGCTACTTTCGGCTACAAGAGATGAAACGGAGATCGGTCACTATAAAACGCCGGGAAATATATTTCACCCCGTGCACGTATCTGGGCGTGTTTCACGGGTTAGCATAGTGACCTGTTTTGCTCAGTCTTTTATCGGGAGTCTCCATGAGTGCCGTCACTCGCGCAGCCGTCGAATCCGTCCTTCGTCAATACACCGACCCTTACCTGAACCAGGATCCGGTCAGCGCTGGCTGTGTCCAGGCCATCGATATCCAGGGCGAGCGCGTCAGCGTGAAGCTGCAACTGGGCTATGCCGCCGGGCTGTTCAAGAAAGGGTGGGCGCAGGTGCTGCAGACCGCCATCGAGGGGATGGAGGGTGTCGCTGCGGCCTCGGTCGAGATCGACTGCGTGATCGCCGCACACAAGGCCCAGGCGCAGATTCCGGGGTTGGCCAACGTCAAGAACATCGTTGCCGTAGCCTCCGGCAAGGGTGGCGTCGGCAAGTCGACAACAGCTGCCAATCTGGCGCTGGCGTTGGCCCGCGAGGGTGCCCGTGTGGGTATTCTGGATGCGGATATCTATGGTCCGAGCCAAGGTGTGATGTTTGGCATCCCTGAAGGCACCCGACCGAAGGTCAAGGATCAGAAGTGGTTCGTGCCACTTCAGGCTCACGGTGTTGAGGTCATGTCCATGGCATTCCTGACCGACGACAACACACCGATGGTGTGGCGTGGCCCGATGGTCTCTGGCGCCTTGCTGCAATTGGTGACACAGACCGCATGGGACAATCTGGACTACCTGGTGATCGACATGCCGCCGGGCACGGGCGATATCCAATTGACCTTGGCGCAGAAGGTGCCGGTGGCGGGTTCGGTTATTGTGACTACGCCCCAGGATCTGGCCCTGCTGGATGCCCGCAAAGGAGTGGAAATGTTCCGCAAGGTGAACATTCCGGTGCTGGGTGTGGTTGAGAACATGGCCGTACATATCTGCTCGAACTGTGGCCATGCCGAGCACCTGTTCGGTGAAGGCGGTGGCGAGAAGCTGGCGGCACAGTACGGGGTCGAGTTGTTGGCGTCATTGCCGTTGTCGATGCTGATTCGCGAGCAGGCTGATAGCGGTAAGCCAACAGCCATCGCCGAGCCCGAGAGCCAGATCGCCATGGTGTACCAGGAACTGGCTCGTCAGGTCGGCGCACGGATCGTGCTGCAGGAAGCCGCAACCCCGGCGATGCCGAGCATTACCATCAGCGAAGACTAATGCCTGTAGGCGCCGGCGATACTATCGCCGGCAGTGCCGGTTATTTCAGTGCCGGGTAAACTGAGGGCATAAAAAAACCCCGCCTGTTGAGGGCGGGGTTTTTTCAAGCTAAAAAGCGGAAGTTAGATAACTTCTACTTCTTCAGCCTGCATGCCTTTCTGGCCGCGGGTAGCGACGAAAGAAACCTGCTGGCCTTCTTTCAGGCTCTTGAAGCCGTCAGCCTTGATGGCTTTGAAGTGTACGAACAGGTCGTCACCGGATTGTGG
Source organism: Pseudomonas sp. AL 58 (assembly GCF_036348395.1). Classification (NCBI taxonomy): domain Bacteria; kingdom Pseudomonadati; phylum Pseudomonadota; class Gammaproteobacteria; order Pseudomonadales; family Pseudomonadaceae; genus Pseudomonas; species Pseudomonas sp. AL 58. Next base: position 49,056 of record NZ_JAZBQR010000012.1, on the reverse strand, counting down.
AGTGATGAAGCCGAAGCCTTTTTCATCGTTGAACCACTTAACGGTACCGGTTTGGCGATTGGACATTGGATGTCTCCTTGGACAAAGTTAACTACGGTTCAGGAAACGCCCTGGCCGAGACTGAGTGCAAAGAGCAGGAAAATTCATGAAGATGTGTTGATCGAAATCTTGCATCAGGTAGAGATTCTCAGTGACATTGTGCAGCACAGTGACGCCACCTTAACCCTTTTTCCAGAACGTGCCAATGGTCTTGTTGAGCTTTCGCGCAAATGCATGACTGACGGTGCATGTCGCGCCTGTCCAAGTGCCATCCGGCCGCTATCTGACGGCCACCGTTGCACGGAACTTTGAACCCGGCGCCCGGCCCGGTAAGATGCGCATCAGATTTTTTCACCTCGCTATTTTCAGGACACCGCCATGAGCATCAAATCGGACAAGTGGATTCGCCGCATGGCGCAAGAGCACGGCATGATCGAGCCTTTCGTCGAGCGCCAGATGCGCGGTGAGGGTGCCGACCGGCTGATCTCCTTTGGCGTCTCCAGCTACGGCTACGACGTGCGTTGTGCCGACGAGTTCAAGGTGTTCACCAACATCAACTCGGCGACCGTCGATCCGAAAAACTTCGACGCCGGCAGTTTTGTCGACATCAAAAGTGACGTTTGCATCATTCCGCCGAACTCCTTCGCCTTGGCACGCACGGTCGAGTACTTCCGTATTCCTCGCAACGTGCTGACCATTTGCCTGGGCAAGAGCACCTATGCCCGTTGCGGCATCATCGTCAACGTAACGCCGCTGGAGCCGGAGTGGGAAGGTCACGTCACCCTGGAGTTCTCCAACACCACGACGTTGCCGGCCAAGATCTACGCCAATGAGGGCGTGGCACAGATGCTGTTCCTGGAGTCAGACGAAGAGTGTGAGGTGTCGTACAAGGATCGTGGTGGCAAGTACCAGGGCCAGCGTGGCGTGACCTTGCCGCGCGCCTGAGGCGACGAAGCGAGGGAATTCCGGGTGTATGCTGTACTCCAATGAAGGCCGCCGGTGCACACTACGTGTACCGGCCCTGATTGGGAGTGACTGATGAAAATCGACCCGACCCTCAGCGCCAAGCTGGCGATACTGCAGCCCAACCAGGTTGGTGTGCTGGCATGGTCGCTGCTTGCGCACCCACATCCTGTCAGTGCAGGCGGGATCCCCGGCCAGCCGGACCCCGACACCCCGAATACCCCTGAGCCGGGCACGCCACAGCAGCCGATGGAGCCGGGCGAGCCGACGTTGCCTGACGAGCCGCCGCCAGCGCCTGTGGCTTGAGCCGTCGTCCCTTCACGTTACCTTACTTCAGGTTGCCGCTGAGGAACTGACGCAGGCGTTCACTTTTCGGGGCTCCCAGTACCTCCTGCGGCGACCCTTGTTCCTCGACCAGCCCTTTGTGCAGGAACAGAACCTGGCTTGAGACTTGCCGTGCGAAGGCCATCTCGTGGGTGACCATGATCATGGTGCGACCTTCCTCGGCGAGCCCCTGAATTACCCTGAGCACCTCGCCAACCAGTTCCGGGTCGAGCGCGGAGGTCGGTTCGTCGAACAGCATCACTTCCGGCTCCATGGCCAGCGCACGGGCGATGGCCACGCGCTGTTGTTGACCGCCGGAGAGAAAGGCCGGGAATTGCTCCGCCAGTTGCGGGGCGAGGCCTACTTTGTTCAGGTACTTCCGGGCGCGTTCCTCTGCTTCGTGTTTGCTCACCCCGAGCACGCGGCGTGGCGCCATGCTGACGTTCTCCAGCACGGTCATGTGGCTCCACAGGTTGAAGTGCTGGAATACCATGGCCAGCCGTGTGCGGATTCGTTGCAGCTCATCAGGATCGGCGACGTGCATGCCGTGACGGTCATGACGCATTTCAACGGGTTTACCATCAAGGGTCATACGACCATCATCAGGCTGTTCCAGAAAGTTGATGCAGCGCAGGAAGGTGCTCTTGCCCGAGCCACTGGCGCCGATCAGGCAGATGACATCACCCGCGTTGGCTTTTAGCGAAACACCCTTCAAGACATGATGTTCGCCATAGCTTTTGTGCAGGTCTTCGATTGTCAGTTTGTACATGCGCGGCTCTCAAGGCGATAACAGGTAGCCGCTGCGGTAGGCCTCACGACCTGCCACGTGGGCAATGACCATGCCGGCAGTTGCCATGCGTCGTAACGAGCGCGCATAGAGCAGGCCGGGTTGCGTGTTGCATACCGGGGTTACGCGATCGTTGAGCGGGTCGATGACCTCGGCGATCAGCTCGCCTGCCTGCAGGTATTGGCCCGGTTTGGCGTGGAACACCAATAGTCCCCCCAATGGTGTTGCCACCGGCTCTACGCCTGCCAGCGGCGTGGCGGGGTAGCGCAGCGCGGGCAGTGGGGCCGCTTCGCCTTCGATGGCACCGGCATGTACCAGGTAGCGCAGGATCGCTTCACAGTCGGTCTGGGCCAGTGGGTGGCTGACGTCGCCTTGACCCCGTAGCTCTACCGTGACGGAGAAGCTGCCTTGGGGGATCGGGTAATGCTTGCCGAAGCGCTGTTGCAGTTGCCACCAGACAAGGGTGAAACACTCGTCGAAGGATTGGCCGCCGGAGTCGGTTGCCAGCAGGCTGGCCTGCGCGCCAAGGTAGCGCGACAGCGGCTCGACCTTCGGCCAGGCCTCTGGCGTGGTGTACAGGTGTTCGACGGCCTCGAAGTCGCAGTGCAGATCGAGGACCATATCGGCATCGCATGCAAGGCGCTGGAGGGTCAGGCGCTGCGACTGCAGGGGTGTCAGGGCTGAATGCTCCTCCAGGGCCCGGCGCAGGCTTTGACGGATCAGCTCGATGTTGTGTTGTGCATCCTGCGTCAGTCTGGCCTCGATCTGATCGCCGATCACATCGCTGAGATCGACGAAGTTTCGATTGAAGTTTTCCCCGCTTTGCAGCTCGTAGCGGCCCAGTGGAACGTCCATGAGCACTTGTTCGAGGCCCACCGGGTTGGCAATGGGTACCAGAACGATTTCTTGTCGCAGGCGCCCCTGGGTTTCCAGTGTGCTCAAACGCTGCTTCAAGTGCCAGGCCACCAGCATGCCGGGCAGTTCGTCGGCATGCAGTGACGCCTGGATATAGATTTTACCGGCGCCTTTGGGGCCGAAATGGAAGCTGTGGATTTGCCGGGCGATACCTGGTACCGGGGCCAGGATTTCGTGGGTTTTGTGATGCATGAACAGTCCTAGTGAGCAGGGCCTAGAAAGGCCAGCCAGCGTCGTTCGGCCAAGCGGAACAGGCCCACAAGGGCGAAGGTCACGCTCAGGTAGATCAGTGCAGCGATACCGAACGACTGAAATGTCAGAAATGTAGCCGAGTTGGCGTCGCGGGCGACCTTGAGGATGTCCGGGATCGTGGCGGTAAAAGCCACGGTGGTCGAGTGCAGCATCAGGATCACCTCATTGCTGTAGAACGGCAGCGAGCGCCTAAGGGCCGACGGCATGATGATGTAAGCATAGAGTTTCCAGCCGCGCAGGCCATAGGCTTTGGCTGCCTCTACCTCGCCATGGGCCATGCTGCGGATTGCTCCGGCGAAAATCTCCGTGGTGTAGGCGCAGGTATTCAGGGCAAACGCCAGGATGGTGCAGTTCATCGCGTCGCGAAAGAAACTGTCGAGCAACGGTTGCGCGCGCACGGCCGCGATGCTGTAGATGCCGGTGTAGCAGATGAGCAGTTGGATATACAGCGGGGTGCCACGAAACAGGTAGGTGTAGAACTGTACCGGCATGCGGATCCAGAAAGACCGCGAAACCCGTGCGATCGACAAGGGAATGGAGACGAGAAAGCCGATCAGCAGCGAGGCCGAGAGCAGCCACATCGTCATCGCCAGCCCAGTGATATGGGTGCCGTCTGTGTAGAGAAAAGCACGCCAGTATTCCTGCAGCAGTTCGATCATCGTAGTGCCTCCCGGGTACCTGCGTTGTAGCGCCGTTCAAGCCAGCGCAGGGCAACGTTCGAGGCACTGGTGATCATCAGGTAGATCAACGCCGCCAGCACCAGGAAGTAAAACAGCTGATAGGTACTCTTGCCGGCGTCCTGGGCTGCCTTGACCAGGTCGGCCAGGCCGATGATCGACACCAGTGCGGTGGCCTTGAGCATGACCATCCAATTGTTGCCGATACCCGGCAATGCATAACGCATCATTTGCGGAAAGACCACAAAGCGAAAGCGCTGGAAGCGTTTGAGTCCATAGGCTGTCGCCGCTTCGACCTGGCCACGGGGAACCGCGAGAATCGCACCGCGAAATGTTTCGGTGAAGTAGGCGCCATAGATGAAGCCCAAGGTGATGACCCCGGCCGCGAACGGGTCGATCTCGATGTAATCCCATTCCAGCGCTTCGGTCAGGCTGGTCAGCCAGGTTTGCAGGCTGTAGAAAATCAGCAGCATCAGCACAAGATCGGGTATTCCACGAATCAGTGTGGTGTAGACCTGAGCGGTAATCCGTAGCACGCGTACGGAAGAGAGTTTGGCGCTGGCGCCGAGCAGGCCCAGGCCGACGCTGACCAGCAGTGACATCAGCGACAGATTGATGGTCATCCAGGTGCCTTTTAACAGCAGTGGGCCGAAACCCTTCAAGCTGAATGCCGAGAGCCCCAGATGCTGCAGCAGGTCTTCGAACATGACATGACCCTATGGCCGTGGTGAAAAAACAGTATTCGGCAGTGCAGGAGCCGACGGCACTGGCGATTCAGGCGTATGCACTGAACCGCCAGTGCGCAGGAGCCTCCCTTGGCAAGGCCGGCTTCTGCGGCTTACTTGCCGCTGTACAGGTTCAGGTCACCAAAGTGTTTTTTCTGCAGTTTTTCGTAGGTGCCATCATCGTGTAACGCTTTGATACCTTTGTTGAGGAGTTTTTGCAGCTCGCTGTTACCTTTGCGGATACCGATGGCTGTCTTGGACGGTAGCAGTTCGCTGTCGACGGGCTTGCTGACTTCATAGCCGCTGCCCTGTGGGGTTTTCAGGAAGCCCAGTTCAGCCTGCAGCATGTCCTGGATCGAGGCATCGAGGCGTCCAGAGATCAGGTCGGCGTAAACCTGATCCTGGTTTTGATAGGCCTGGGTCTTGACCCCGGCCTTGTCCAGAACGGCCTTGGCGTAGGCTTCCTGAATGGTGCCTTGTTCATAGCCGACGGTCTTGCCGGCCAGTGAGGCCGGGTCGGCGCTCAGGCCTGCGCCTTTCTTGAAAACCAGCGAGGTTGGGCCGGAGAACAGTTCATCGGAGAAGTCGATCGCTTTTTCTCGAGCGGGCGTGACTGTCATCGACGAGATCACACCGTCGAACTTGTTGGCCTTGAGGCCGGGAATCATGCCGTCGAAGTCACTTTCAACCCACTTGCATTTGACCTTCAACTCCGCACAGATAGCATTGCCCAGATCAATATCGAAGCCCACCAGGCTGCCATCAGCGGCCTTGGATTCAAACGGTGCGTAGGAAGGGTCGACGCCGAAGCGCAACTCCTTGTACTCCTTGGCTATAGCAGTGTTAGCGGCCAGGCACAATGCAAGTGCGGAAAGCGTCAGCCATGCTTTTTTCATTGTGTTGTCCTTGCGTCCGAGGGGGTGCTTTAAGTGTGTCCCGGCCGTTACCGACCGAAGTGAGACATCAATGTGATAGCAAATTTCGCACCATATCTGCGCATGGCCTTAGCAGGCGCTGAACCAGGCCTGTCGCAAGGAGACTGTAGTGCCTTTAATGCTCAGGAATGGAGCAATGTAAGAGGCCAGGCGCACCGAGAGCGCCTGACTGTTGCTTTCAGGCCTCAATAGCGTGCGTCGACCGCTTTCCCAGGATTGGGGCAATCCTTGATGTTTTTTGATGTGAGTATCAGGCGCAAAGCCGAGGCCAAGCTGGCCCTGGCTTTTTTGGGGGGATGTACCGTGGTGCGCCCTTGATCGGGGCAAGGGCGCAAGGCGGTTATGAGGCTATCGACCCGGCACCAAGGTCAGGCGTTTGCTGCCATAGGCACGTTCGAAGTTTTGTGTCTGCATCGGGAAGCTGACGTAGCGGCCTTTGAACCAGGCATCCAGCCCGTCGGCAAAGTGGCTGCTGGCTGGGTTGCCCGACTGCCCGCTGCTACTGATGCCTTGCAGGGGTTCGGCCAGGCCGAAATCCACCACCATGCGCATGGACGGCATCAGGCGCGCATTGAAGTCCTGCCCCCAGGCATAGGCTGAACTGTTCAGCGTGGTGTGGTCTCCGCCCGTGGCCAGCGGCCCACGGTTGAGCGTATCGCCCAGGCCATGGAAGCTGGCGACCGGCCAACGGTACTGATGCAGCTTGCCCCATTGCCAGGTACGGTGGTCGCTACCCATTTCGCGCTCACCGACGTTGATCGCAGCCGCCAGGCTACGCGCGAGAATCGTCGGTTTGTCCTCTTTCTGCGCGGTGTTGCGGTCATCCCAGAATGGGCTGTCGTCACGTCCGAGCAAATGATCGGCCTGTGCCGAGTAGGAAAGCCGGGCGTTACTGATAAAGGCCTGCCAGGCAGCACCGCTCTCTGGGCCCAATTCATCGAGGAAGGTCAGTTTGGCACTTTCCTGCAGGAACAACTGGTACAGCGCTGCGTCAGCCGAGGTGGCACTGAGACGGCCATCAAAGGCCATCAGGCGGTCGTAGGCTTCGCGGGCCTTGGCGCGTTGATCCTGAGGCAGGGCGTCGATAGCCTGTTTCAAAGGCTGGGCCATGCCCGGTGCCTGGAACATGCTTTTGAGCTTGGCAGCGTACAGCGTGGTTTGGTCGTTCTGCATGGTCATCAGGCTACGGCTGTCATGTTTGCCGTTGGCTGCCATCTGCGCCAGGCGCTCCGCACGCTCGGGGTAGTACCAGGTGTTGGACAGTTGCATGCCGTAACCGCGCGGTACGCTGCGCTGGTTGGCGTTGCCCAGCCAGCCCTGAGGCGGGTCCTGGTCATAGGGATGGAGCATCGGGTCGGCATAGCCGTCCCAGTCGTAACGTCCTTCCCAGCCGGGCGAAGGCAACAGACCCTGGCCTTCACGGCGGTTGGGGAAGTGGCCGGTGACCTGCCAGCCGATATTGCTGGCATCGGCAAACACCAGGTTCAGTGCCGGAGCACCAATCTCGCGGCTGGTCTCAAAGGCGCCTTCGACGTTGGCCTTGCGCGACAGGTCGAAGAACGCATCGAGGCTCTTGTCGCCTTTGAGCGCCGGGGTTTGCAGGGCAAGGGCGAGGCTTGCATTCTGCGCCGGATTTAGCAGGGCGCCGTGACGGGTGTCATACAGGGTTTCGCGGATTGGGCGCTGACCCTTGATGAAGAATGTTTCGTTACGGGCCATGGCCGGTTGCCATTTGCCGTCTACCTGATAGAACAGGCGGTTCCCTTCACGGCGGATTTTTTCCAGGAACAGGTCCTGGTTATCGCCCATGACCGCACTGGTGCTCCAGGCCAGTTTGCCGTTGAATCCAGACAGCACCAGTGGAAGGCCTGCAAGGGTGAAGCCGGCAGCCTGATATTTCGGTGCACGGATTTGTACCGGGCTCAAGGCCCATGCACCTTGGCTGTCACTGGCCAGCAGGCTCTTGCCACTGCGGCTATGCGGCGCGGCTATGGCCCAGTTGCTGGAGCCGGGGGCGCCGAGCAGGTTGAATGCAGCCAACTGCTGGCTCACGGCGTTGAGTGCAGACAGGTTGGGCAGTTGGCTGCTCAGGTTCAGTCCGCCAAGTTTATCGGCTTCAGCGTGTGGAAGTGGTTCATCCGGATAGTTCGGCAGCAGCCAGGCCAGTTTGTCGCTGCCGACTTTCTGCGCCAGTACCAAGGCCGCGAGTTCTTCCTGCAGGTTCACCGACTGGCTGAAGTTGTAGAGGCAGAAAATCAGCGCCGAGTCTTCCGGCTTCCAGTACTCCGGACGGTAGCCGGTCTGGGCCAACGGGGCTGGCAACTTGTCGCGGTAGCGGAACAGATAGGCGTTGACCCCGCGTGCATAGACTTCAAAGAAGCGTTTGAGGCGTGGTGAGGCGTCGGCGTAGAGCTGGTTGGCGCTCTGCTTCAGGTTGACCGCACGCATCAGGCGGTCGACTTCCAAGGCATCTGGGCCGGCCATTTCTGCCAGGCGTCCTTGGGCCAGCAGACGCATGCCAACCATCTGACCAATACGGTCGCCGGCCTGCACATAGCCCAGGGTGAAGAGTGCGTCATGGAAGGTGCTGCTCTCGATCAGCGGCATGCCCATGGCATTGCGCCGCACCGAAACGTTTTGCGCCAGGCCCTTGAGAGGCTGTACACCCGTGGTCGGCGGTACGCTGTCGTGGTAGCCGCCCATCTGGCAGCCGCCGAGGCTGAGTAGCCCGAGCATCGCTGCGGCAACGCCGAATCGGGGAAGAAAAGGGGGTAAGGCTGGCGAGGCCATGGTAAGGCTCCTGCAGGGTATGGCGGCGGAAAGGCGCTACGTTAGTGAGCGCGACCACACCATGCAAGCGGGGGCACAGCCTTTATTTTCAACGTGCTGCACCCCTTGCCTGTGACTCAGGGTTGTGGCGGGTTGATCTTTTCGACCAGGGCATAGGCCCGCTGTGTGGCGGGACGCGCCTTGATACGCTCGAACCAGGCCTTGAGTGCCGGGAAATCATCGAGGTTCTGGCTCTGCCACTGATGGGAAACAATCCACGGGTAGATGGCCATGTCGGCGATGCTGTACTCGGCTCCGGCGACGAACGGTCGGTCGGCCAGGCGTTTGTTCAGCACGCCATACAAGCGCGCGGTTTCATCCACGTAGCGTTTGATTGCATAAGGGATTTTTTCGGGCGCGAACCGGCTGAAGTGGTGGTTCTGGCCGGCCATCGGGCCCAAGCCGCCCATTTGCCAGAACAGCCATTGCAGGGTTTCCTGGCGGCCACGCAGATCCTTGGGCAGGAAGTGTCCGGTTTTTTCCGCAAGGTACAGCAGGATGGCGCCCGATTCGAACAGCGACAGCGGCGCCTGATGGTCGGCCGGATCATGGTCGACGATCGCTGGAATACGGTTGTTCGGGGCGATCTTCAGGAAGTCGGCAGCGAACTGTTCGCCTTTGCCGATGTTGATCGGGTGAATGCGGTAGGGCAGCCCGGTTTCCTCAAGAAACAGGGTAATTTTGTGGCCATTGGGGGTGGTCCAGTAATACAGGTCGATCATGGCACGCTCCGTCGAGGGTTCGGCAGCGACAATGTCGCTGCCGCCAGGCTGCGCTTGGGCGCAGCGGTCGCCTTATGGATATCACAAGGTGCGACCTCGATGCAGCGTTGATCTACGCGGCTGCCCTCAGGCCCCGTGGCACTTCTTGAATTTCTTGTTGCTGCCGCATGGGCATGGGTCGTTACGGCCAACGTCCTTCAGGGCATTGCGTACAGGCTCTTGAGGCGCGTGGTTGCAGTGCGGGCCATGGACATGACCATGGTCGTGATCGTGGTGATGGTCATGATCGTGGTTGCAATCGGGGCCATGAACATGAGGTTGCTGGGTCATTGCGGTTACTCCGGAATAAAATCGCCGGGAATTATCTCACCACTGCGTGATAAGTGCAGGCTGCGTGGCCAGAAAAATCCGCTGCTCAGGTCGCCATCCAGTCGGTAGTGGATCGGTCGTTCAGGATGCTTGAGCAGCTTGACGACGTCCTTGAGGTGTTCCCAGAGGTTGGTCCTTATTGGCACCTTGAATGTCTTGTGACTGTGGGCGGCCACATTGACCCACTGGTCGGACTCGCCCTCGGCCAGCGTCAGCTCATTCAGCCGCACCTTGTAGCGCAGTGCCCTGACCAGCAGACGTGAATCGTTGGGGTTGTCGATGCGAAAATGCAGTACGAACTCTTGTTGCAGCAGACGTGCCTTGACGGTTTCGACCTTGACCAGATGAACCTCTGGGTCTTGGTAGGGAGTTCCGAACCAGCTCGCACAGCCACTCAATAGTAGAAGGCTTATCAGCATGAGGCTGGTTCGAATAGGCATCAGGCTAGCTTCCTAGATAGCTGGCACAGCACTTCTTGAACTTCTGTCCGCTAGCGCAGGGGCAAGGGTCATTGCGCCCGGCTTTCAATCCAACCGTCGGGTCGATGAAGTACCAGGTACCCTTGTTCTGCACAAATGCCGAACGCTCGCGATGGGCGTGCTCACCGGTGCTGTCATGCCAGCGTGCGGTGAAGGTCACGAAGGCATGTTCCGGTTGCCCGCCAAAGACTTCAGCAGATTCCACGTCCAGCCCCAGCCAGGTGCTCTGCGTACTCCACTCGGCAATGGCGTTGCGGTCCAGGCCTGCTTGCTGAATGGGCAGGGTGGTTGCCACCAGGTAATCGACCAACCCCAATACGTAGGCGCTATAGCGCGAACGCATCAACGTCTGTGCGTCAGGGGCCGGCGAGCCTGCGTGATAGTGGCCGCAGCAGGCATCCAGCAGGTTGCCGCTGCCACAGGGACAAACCGTGACACTCATTGTTCTACCACCAGTACTTTCCAAAATTCTGCGGGTTGGCCCAGAACTTGGCATTCAGCCAGTCCGGAACCTGCTTGTATTCTCGTAGATCATAGGTGAACAGGCTTAGCACCTGCTCGTCGCGTTGGAAGCGTTCACTGGCCTGGAGGGCCAGGGCGAAGAAGTCGGTGTCTTTCCAGCCGCACGCGGGCAGGTCGGCCAGTACCGCAACCCGACTGGCGTTGAGGTTTCGGATACCGCCCAACAGTTCCAGGCCTTGGCGTCTGGGCAAATGCTCCAGGCAGTCGACCAACAGTGCCAAATCAAAGCGTTGCGAGGCGAGTTCAAGGGGGAGGGGGCCAGGATTGGTGACGTGAATCTCAGCCTGCGGGTGGGCTTGCGCGAACGCATCCAGAGCCGGGAAACGGCTGCCTACGACCAACAAGCGTTGCGGTGCCTGGCGCTCCAGCAGAGCAGCCAATGCCTGCTGTGGGGTGCGTTGGGAAAAACTCTCGGTCATCAGCAGTCCTCAAATCAGATAATCCAAGACTACACTGAGTCATGGCTTATTGCTGGCGGAGTTGGGGTGTGCGGTCTTTACTCAACTGAGCATCGGTTATGCACCGATTCCCCGAGGAGACGCATCAAATGAGCATAGTACGCACAGCATTACCTCTGGTTCTGCTAACCAGCGTGTTGACTGGTTGTGCAGGTTTGCAAAAAACCGACTGGCCTAAGTGTGCCGCCGTCGGAGGCGTCGGCGGCGCTGCGTTGGGTGCAATCGAGAGTTCCAGCTGGGCAGGCTGGGGCGCGTTGCTCGGTGGCGGCCTGGCAGCCGGCTACTGCTGGGCCAATGGCGACGGTGACGAAGATCACGATGGCGTGCCGGACAGCCGCGACAAGTGCCCGGGCACACCGCGCGGCGTTCAGGTCGATGCCAACGGTTGTCCACCTGCACCGGTTGTTGAGCAACCGGTAGTGGTCAAGGAAGAAGTGATCGTTATTCGTGATGTCCACTTCATGTTCAACTCAGCCAAGCTGACCGCCGCGGATAAAGTGCGTCTGGACAAGGTTGCCAGTCGTCTGAAAAGCGAGGCACCGGGCGCCAGGCTGAGCGTGACCGGGCATACCGACAGTGTCGGCAGCGATGCCTACAACCAGAAACTGTCTGAGCGCCGCGCTTATTCAGTGACCGACTATCTGGTTGAAAGCGGCGTACCGCGCAGTAGCTTCGTATCGGTACGGGGCGCAGGCGAAAGTCAGCCAGTGGCTGATAACAAAACGGACGATGGCCGCAGTATGAACCGCCGGGTGGAAATCCGGATCGAGCGCTGAGCCTCTATCAGGCCCACGGCCCCAGACGTGCCGTGGGCTTGCCTTTGTCTGTGTATTAACGCCGATGCAGAAGCCTTTCCGATAGCGCTACCCTCTGGCGCAAGTCGGGAGGCGGGGTTACTGTTGCAGGCGATGCCGAGGGATTGAGGTCTTGGTATTGCCAATAAAAAGAATAAGTCGAGAGGGGCGGGCGCGTATGAAGGTGTTCTGGGGCCTGGGCAAGGCCTTGACAGTGGTGTTCTGGTGGGTGGTGTTGATGAATCTGCTCAGTCCTGCGGAAAAACCCTTCCACCTGCTGATCAACGCCGCTGGGGCGACAGTGTTGGCATTGCATGTCCTGGAAGTGCTGGTGTTCAACCGTCTTCTGCGTGAGCGCAGCCATCGTTGGTTCGACCGTCTGCAGATCCTGCTTGTCGGTATTTTCCACATCCAATCGATACCGGCACCGCGCCAGGAGGCAGGTCATGCGTAAATTCATGGTGTTGCTGACATTGGTCAGCCCATTGGCAATGGCCGAGAGCCTGAGTGTCGGAGCGCATTCAGTACTGCGTCTGCCCAACAAAAGCAGCGTGGTTCAACTCGAACGCCTTGATGTGGCGGACTACGGGACCTTGCTGTTGCCGGCCAGTTTGACTGAACTGAATGTCGGCTCGTTGCGCCTGGGCCGAGAGGCGCGGATCGCGGTTGTACCGGCTGGGCAGGCGCTACGTATTGAAGCTGGCGCTGCCGAGTTGGCGGATGGCAGCCAGATCCTTGCCCACGGTGCCCCCGGGACATTCGAGAAAGCTGCCATGCCGGGACGAGACCTTGAGCTGCGCCTGCATCGTTTGCAGGCCGCGCAACTGTCGATTGACGCTCGCGGAGGGGCAGGTGCACCTGGGTATGTCGGGCTTGATGGGGCCAATGGCAAGGCCGGTGGCTGTACCTGGGGGCAGGCTGAACCCGGGGCGAACGGCCAGAACGGTGGTGATGGCCATGACGGCGCAGCAGGTGGGCGTGTGCTGTTGGCGCTGCCCGCCAGCTACCCCGAGGCTCAGATCAAGGTGCGAGTGGATGGTGGGGCGCCGGGCCTGGCTGGTGCTGCCGGTAAACCGGGGAAAGGCGGTGCGAGCAAAGGGTGCTTTGTGTACCGTACCCAAGGCGGCGCAAGCGGCAAACCTGGCGCACCAGGGCAGCCCGGTTTGGCGGGCGCGGCAGGCGCCTTCACACTGAAGCGTTTGTAAAACCCTCGGCGGGGGCGGCACGTACGCAGCGTCTGTAGCGCTGGCACGCTCGCTTCCTGCCGATCAGCCTTGTGAGATCACACCAGCAGACGTGAAGAGGCCACCGCTACCACGGCCAGGCCCAGCAACAGGTTTACGCCGACCAGTCGACGAATCCGCCCGAGTACACCGGCACCTGCCGACCAGTCTTCAGCCTGCACGGCCTTGCGCAGTGCAGGCAGCAGCAACGTCTGGATACGAATAAACAGCGCCAACATGGCGATAGCGCCGCCAATCATCACCTGTACATAGCGTGGGGCCGTTTCAAAACCGGCAAAGCGCAGGTGCAGCATGCCCATGCCGCTGATCACCAGCACCGCGACGGCAATCCAGACCCACACGAAAAAACGCTGAAACACTTCTACCCAGAGGCGCAGGCGAGCAGGGCCGTCCAGGGCGGCAACAGCGGCCGGGCGCAGTACCAGCCAGGCGAAGAACATGCCGCCGACCCAGACCAGGGCGGCCAGAACATGCAGGCTATAAGGGATGGCAAAGGCGGTCATCGGGAACTCCGTTCAGCGCAAAGGGCAATAGCGGGTTATGATAGCGGCCCAATCGAAACACTGAAAATATATCCAGCCCTTCGGGCGCCCCGACACCATGATCAGCAACGAACTCAAATCCCAAATTCAGGGCGCCTACTCGCGTTTTCTCGAAGCCAAGAGCCTCAAACCGCGCTATGGCCAGCGCCTGATGATTGCCGAAGTCGCCAAAGTATTGGGCGATATCGAGTGCGACGACGAGGGACGACGCAGCGGCGACCCTGCGGTGGTGGCGGTCGAGGCCGGTACCGGTACGGGTAAAACCGTGGCCTACAGCCTCGCTTCGATTCCGGCGGCCAAGGCTGCTGGCAAGCGCCTGGTGATTGCCACCGCCACGGTTGCCCTGCAGGAGCAAATCGTATTCAAGGACCTGCCGGACCTGATGCGCAACAGTGGCCTGAACTTCAGCTTCGCCCTGGCCAAGGGGCGTGGGCGCTACCTGTGCCTGTCCAAGCTCGACCTGCTGTTGCAGGAAGGCCATGCACAGTCGGCGACGGCCCAGTTGTTCGAGGAAGAAGGCTTCAAGATCGAGGTGGACGAAGCCAGCCAGAAGCTCTTCACCAGCATGATCGAGAAACTTGCCGGCAATAAATGGGACGGTGACCGCGACAGCTGGCCTCAGGCTCTGGAGGATCAGGACTGGGCACGGTTGACCACTGATCACAGCCAATGCACCGGCCGACATTGCCCGAATTTCCAGCAATGTACCTTCTACAAGGCCCGTGAAGGCATGGGCAAGGTCGATGTCATCGTGACCAACCATGACATGGTCCTGGCCGACCTGGCCCTGGGCGGTGGTGCAGTGCTGCCCGATCCGCGCGACACTATTTATGTCTTCGACGAAGGGCACCACCTGCCGGACAAGGCCATTGGCCATTTCGCGCACTACACGCGTTTGCGCTCCACCGCCGACTGGCTTGAGCAAACGGCCAAGAACCTGACCAAGCTGTTGGCCCAGCATCCACTGCCGGGCGATCTCGGCAAGCTGATCGAACAGGTGCCGGATCTGGCGCGAGAGATCAAGACGCAGCAACAGTTCATGTTCACGGCCTGCGAGCAACTGGCGGACTTCCGTGCCGGTGAAGACATGGAGGGACGTGAGCGCCCGCGTCACCGCTTTGTGGCAGGCGTGGTGCCTGAGCACATGCGGGAAATGGGTATCGAGCTGAAGAAAGGCTTTTCGCGCTTGAACGACCTGTTCACCCGCCTGACCGAGTTGCTCAAGGAGGGTATGGATGGCGAGGTGAACATCGGCATCGCCAGCCATCAGGCTGAAGAGTGGTACCCGCTGTTCGGCAGCCTGTTGATGCGCGCCCAAGGCAACTGGGAGCTGTGGACTGCCTTTACCGCCGAAGATCCTGAGGACAGCCCGCCCATGGCGCGTTGGCTGACCTTGGCTGAAAGCGGCGCATTGTTTGACATTGAGGTTAACGCCAGCCCGATCCTTGCCGCCGAAATGCTCCGGCGCAACCTCTGGAGCGTGGCCCATGGCGCACTGGTTACTTCCGCTACCCTGACAGCCCTGGGTAAATTCGACCGTTTCCGCATGCGTGCGGGTTTACCCAAGGCCGCTGTGACTGCGGTTGTGCCGAGCCCGTTTCACCATGTCGACGCAGGCGTGCTACGTGTGCCTGATTTGCGCGCCGACCCCCGTGATGCGGCTGCACATACAGCCGCGATCATCCGCGACCTGCCTGAATTGGTCGAAGGCTCGCGGGGCTCGCTGGTGCTGTTCTCGTCGCGTAAACAGATGCAGGACGTCTTCGATGGCCTGGACCGTGATTGGCGCAAGCAGGTGTTTATCCAGGGCAACCTGTCCAAGCAGGAAACCTTGAACAAGCACAAGGCGCGGGTGGACGGTGGCGATTCCAGTGTGCTGTTTGGTTTGGCCAGTTTTGCTGAAGGTGTCGACCTGCCGGGGGCCTACTGCGAGCACGTGGTCATCGCCAAGATCCCCTTCGCGGTACCTGATGACCCGGTTGAAGCCGCGTTGGCCGAATGGATCGAAGCGCGAGGCGGTAATCCGTTCATGGAGATTGCTGTCCCGGATGCGTCCTTGCGCCTGATCCAGGCCTGTGGTCGCCTGCTGCGTACAGAGGAAGACCGCGGCATCATTACCCTGCTTGATCGTCGCGTGGTCACCCAACGCTATGGCAAGGCTATTCTCAATGCATTGCCACCGTTTCGCCGGGAAATTTCCTGACGCCCGGAGCTTAATGTACCTGGGCGTTGTCTATCACTGAGATCAAGGCCCACCCGGGTCATCAAGGAGAGCTCCAGCCTTATGCTTCACCGCACCCTGCCTGCCGTATTCGCCCTGTTGTTCGCTCAGCCGCTTCTGGCCGGGCAACAGACGCTGTTCAGCTTCGTTCGTCCGACCGCCGTGGTGCAGGTCGCGACCGAGGATGCCAGCTTGCCGCAGTACAATGCAGAGCAAACGGCGGAAGGCGAGGTGCTGCGGCGTGTGGTTTTCAACCCGGCGCAGCGTCCGAGCCTGCGCCTCAGCCCGCAGACGGGGGCCTGGGACTGGTCAACTGCAAGCGCCATGACCTTGCGCCTGCAAAGTGCAATGGATTGGGCGTTGACGCTGGATGTCACGCTCCAGAGCAGCGATGGCAAGACCCTTACCAGTCGCATCGACCTGCCTGCCGGCCCTGCGCAGACTGTATGGGTGCCGCTCAAGGCCAGTTCACCGCTGAGCCAGGGCATGCGTGCCGGGCCGCCGATGCCCTGGGTGCATGAGGGCCAGCGCGTGTTGCTGACCAGCAGTGCGGGCGAACTGGACCTCTCGCAGGTGGTGTCAGTGACCTTGTCGATGACCAAGCCTAATGTCGCCCAAAGCGTGCTCATCGAGCGTTTCGGCACACAGGACGACGATCAACTGCAAAAGGCCGCTTATGCCGGCATTATCGATGGCTATGGCCAGTTCAGTCGCGGTCGCTGGCCTGAGAAGGTGACCAGTGATGAGCAACTGCGCAGCGCTGCTGCCAAGGAACAGCAACAGCTCAAGGGGTGGCTGGTTGAGCGTGCCAAGTTGCCGCTAGATACCTTCGGTGGCTGGAAGGGCGGGCTGGCCTTTGAGGCCAAGGGCTTCTTTCGTACCGAGAAGCGCGACGGTCGCTGGTACCTTGTCACACCTGAAGGGCATCCGTTCTACTCGCTAGGGGTCAACACCGTGGCTGCAGACGGTGGCCGTACCTATGTCGAGGGCCGTGAGGCGATGTTTACGAGCCTGCCGCAAGGCCAGGAGCGGTTGGCGTCCCTCTATGGTGAAGGGAACAATCACGATGGCAATGGTTCCTCCCGTGGTCGCGCGTTCGATCAGGGCCGTTGGTTCGATTTCTATGCTGCCAACCTTGAGCGCAGCTACGGCCGGCCCTGTGCCGATGCCAGTCACTGTCCTGCGGTGAGCCTTGATGCCAAGCGCTGGCAGTCTCATGCCCTCGACCGATTGCAGGCCTGGGGCTTCAACACCTTGGGGAACTGGAGCGACCCGGCCTTGGGGCAACTTGGTCGCGTGCCTTACACCCTGCCGCTGGCCATCGTGGGCGACTACAGCAGTATCAGTACCGGGATGGACTGGTGGGGGGCCATGCCCGACCCGTTTGATCCGCGTTTTGCGATGGCGACCGAGCGCGCAGTGGCCATCGCTGCGCGTGATCACCGGGATGATCCCTGGTTGATCGGATACTTTGCGGATAACGAATTGGCCTGGGCGGCACCGGGCGATGACCCGAAGGCCCGCTATGCCTTGGCGTTCGGTACATTGCGCCAGACTACGGACGTGGCCGCCAAGCGCGCATTTCTCAAGCAACTGCGAGACAAGTACCGCAACCAGGAGGGGCTGTCCAAGGCCTGGGGCATCCAGCTGACGGCCTGGGAACTCATGGAAGACCCGGGATTCGAGGCGCCACTGCCTAATCCTGAGCACCCCGAGATAGAAGCGGATTACCAGTATTTCCAGAAGGTATTTGCGCAAACCTACTTCAAGACCATCGACGACGCGTTGAACTGGCATGCGCCCAACCACCTGTTGCTGGGCGGCCGCTATGCGGTGAGCAGTCCGGAGGCGGTTGCAGCCTGTGCCGAGTACTGTGATGTGATCAGTTTCAATTTCTACACACCCACGCCTCAAGATGGCTATGACTTCACTCAGCTCAAGGCACTGGACAAGCCGGTACTGGTGTCTGAGTTTCAGTTCGGCTCACGGGACCGTGGGCCGTTTTGGCCCGGGCCAATGGAGGTTGCCCGGGAAGAAGACCGAGGGCCTGCCTATGCGAACTTCCTCAAGGCCGCTTTGGCCGAGCCTATGATTGTTGGCGCGCACTGGTTCCAATACATGGACCAGCCTGCCAGCGGACGTTTGCTCGACGGTGAAAACGGTCACTTTGGTCTGGTCGGCATTACCGATGTACCGTTCCAGGGTTTTATCGGTGCCGTACGCAAGGCCAACCTGCAGGCTCAGGAACAGCTCGCCAAGTAGGGTTCAACTCTCGGCTCCTGCGGTTGTTGCAGGAGCCGATCTGGGCGGTATTGTCCTGCGCAACCATTCGCCAGCTATCTGTTCCCAAATCGGCGTCAGGCTGGAACAATGCACGCCATTTAGAACACGGGTTGTGCAGGGAGTCGGCAGGTGCAGATTCAGGGTCATTACGAACTTCAGTTCGAAGCGGTACGCGAAGCCTTTGCCGGCTTGTTCGACGATCCTCAGGAGCGCGGCGCAGCGCTGTGTATTCAGGTTGGCGGAGAGACGGTGGTCGATCTTTGGGCCGGTAGCGCTGACAAGGACGGCGAGCAGGCCTGGCACAGCGACACCATCGCCAATGTGTTCTCCTGCACCAAGGCCTTTACTGCCGTGACTGCACTGCAACTGGTCGGTGAGGGCAAGTTGCAGCTCGACGCGCCAGTGGCGCGCTACTGGCCGGAGTTCGCAGCGGCAGGTAAAGAAGCCATCACCCTGCGCCAGTTGCTTTGCCATCAAGCCGGCCTGCCTGCCATCCGTGAATTACTGCCTGCCGAAGCGTTGTACAACTGGCAGACAATGGTCGATACCCTTGCCGCCGAAGCCCCCTGGTGGACGCCCGGTACTGCCCATGGCTATGCCGCGATTACCTTCGGTTGGCTGGTTGGCGAATTGATTCGCCGCGCTGATGGTCGGGAGCCGGGTACCTCAATCGTTGCACGTACCGCACGGCCATTGGGCCTGGATTTCCACATCGGCTTGGCCGATGAAGCGTTTCACCGCGTTGCTCACGTCGCCCGTGGCAAAGGTGTGATGGGGGATGAAGCGGCCCAGCGCCTGCTGCAAGTGACCATGCGCGAGCCCCAGGCATTATCGACACGAGCGTTTACCAACCCGCCTTCGGTGCTCACCAGCACCAACAAGCCAGAGTGGCGCCGTATGCAGCAGCCAGCGGCCAATGGTCATGGCAATGCCAGAAGCCTGGCCGGTTTCTATGCCGGTTTGCTGGAGGGCAGCCTGCTTGAGGCGGAGCTTCTGGATGAGTTGACCCGCGAGCACAGTATCGGCCAGGACCTGACCTTGCTGACGCAGACCCGGTTCGGCCTGGGCGTGATGCTGGATCAACCAAACGTTCCCAATGCCACCTTTGGCCTCGGGCGCAGGGCGTTCGGGCACCCGGGAGCGGGTGGTTCGGTTGGCTTTGCCGACCCTGAATACGATGTTGCCTTTGGCTTTGTCACCAACACCCTGGGCCCCTATGTGTTGATGGACCCGCGTGCCCAGAAACTTGTACGGGTGCTAGCGACGTGCCTGTGACCAGTCATGTCGACCAGGTGCTGGAACCCATGGCCCATTTTGCTTTCCAACGGCCCGGCTGTATCGGCCGATTCTTAATCCTTTTTACGGTGTATCGTTGATGTACTCTCATAAAACGCTCGCGCTTGCTTTGTGCCTTGCGGTAACCGGATGCGCCCAGCACCCGCAGAACGCTTCGGCGAAAAACGATCATGGCTGGTGGCCATTTGGTGGTAGCGAAAAGGTTGCTGATCAGGATGTGAAAAAAGCGATCGATGAGAAAGTGGCCAAGGCCGACGCCAAGTCTGAAAGTGAGAGCCACGGGTGGTGGCCATTTGGCGAGAGCAAGAAGGTAGATGCACCTAAAGCCTTGAAGATGCCTGATCCGAAGGTGACCCAGGCCTGGCTCGACAACTATGAACCGCGCTTGCGTGAAGCGATCAAGGGCAGCAAGTTCGAACTGGAGCGCCGTGATAATGTACTGGTCATCACTGCGCCGGTTGACAGCTCATTCAACCCTGATCGCCCTGCAATGTTGCTGCCGGTCACGTTAGGGCCGATCACTCAGGTGGCCAAGGTCATCGAGAGCGATCCAAAAACAGCTGTTTTGGTCGTGGGGCATGGTGATACCAGCGGTGCGACAGCGGCTAACCAGAAGACCAGCCAGGAGCGGGCACAGTCGGTGGCAGCGATTTTCCGTCTCAGCGGCCTGCAACGTGACCGCTTGATGCTGCGTGGCATGGGCTCGTTGATGCCGCGTGCGGCCAATGACAGCCAGAAAGGCCGTGCGTTGAACCGTCGGGTGGAGATGGTACTGACCCCGCAAGACACCATGTTGGCGTTGCTCAGCAAGTACAGTCAACCAACGCCAAGCCCGGCTGAGCTGGTTGCGGTACAGGATGCCAAAGCACCGGCCAAGGTCGCAGCCAAACCATCGGCCAAGACGCCGACCAAGAAAGCCGCGGCGGCCAAGAAAACCGTAGCGAAGAAGAACACCGCGGTGAAGAAGGCTGCAGCCAGCAAGCCAGCTGCCAAGCCAACGGCCAAGAAAGCGCCAGCGGCGAAGGATGTTGCTGCCGTCAGTACCGCGAAGACCAACTGATCGTCAAGGAACGCTGCTATGACCCAGACTCTGGCCGATATGCGCCGTGACTACACCCGTGATGGACTGGCTGAAGCCCAGGCACCGAGCGAGCCGTTCGTTCTGTTCCACCAATGGTTCGCTGAAGCTGTTAAAACCGAACAGCCACCTGTAGAGGCCAACGCCATGACCCTGGCGACGGTCGATGCAGATGGCCGTCCACATTGTCGCGTGTTGTTGCTCAAGGGGCTGGATGAGCAGGGTTTCACGTTCTTTACCAACTATGACAGCGCCAAGGGCATGCAACTGCTGTACAACCCTTATGGCGCCATGACCTTCTTCTGGCCAGCCCTGGAGCGGCAGGTGCGCATTGAAGGCAAGGTGGTCAAGGTGTCGCCACAGGAGTCCGATGCGTACTACCAGGTTCGCCCTTTGGGCAGTCGCCTGGGGGCCTGGGCTTCACCGCAGAGCCAGGTGATTGCAGACCGTGCAGAGCTCGAAGCGTTGCTCAAGGACACTGAGCAGCGCTTCAGCGACAGCCAGCCGCATTGCCCTGAGCATTGGGGCGGTTACCGTTTGCTGCCCGATCGCATCGAATTCTGGCAGGGGCGTCCAAGCCGTTTGCATGACCGCCTCAACTACCGCTTGGTGGATGGGCACTGGGTGCGTGAGCGCCTGGCGCCTTAACTCGCCTGATACCCGGCAGCTTCGCGTTCCAGCCAGGCTGCCAGGTCACGGCGTTTGACCTTCTGGGTCTTGGCGCTGTCTAACCGCTGTAGCATGTACTCGCGCTTCAGGGGATCGCTACCTGCCAACGAGAGCGCCAGGTCACGGTCCGACCAGCGCTTGATGCGGACGTAGAGCCACCAGTGGAAGTACAAACCCGCGACGGTAGTGGCCGCGATGATGAAGTAATCCATGTTTATCCTTGCGCAGTAAAAACAGTTTTTACAGACCGGTCGATGGGCCGCCTGTACGGATGCTGTATGGAAGCAATTTTATACTGCCGCTGTCGTGACAGCCGTCAACGCGCGGAGTCTAATGGCAACTTGTCTTTTGGAGATGATCCTATGCGTAAATCTGTTCTGCTGGTAGCGTCCGTGACCACCCTGTCACTGCTTCTTGGTGGTTGTGCGTCCAGCCTGACCGGTGACTCCTACTCCCGTGATGAGGCTCGGCGCGTGCAGACCGTACGCATGGGGACCATTGAGTCTCTGCGACCGGTGAAAATCGAAGGTACCAAGACGCCCATCGGTGGTGGTGCGGGTGCCATCGTTGGTGGCGTAGCCGGCAGTGGCGTTGGTGGTGGCCGTGGCAGCGTGGTGGCCGCCGTGATTGGCGCGGTTGCCGGCGGCCTGCTCGGCTCTGCGGCAGAAGAGGGCATTACGCGTACTCAGGGTGTTGAAATCACCGTGCGCGAAGATGACGGGAGCATGCGCGCCTATGTGCAACAGGTTCAGGAAAACGAGATTTTCCGCGTGGGTGACCGTGTACGCATCATGACCGTCGACGGCACCAGCCGCGTGACTCGCTGATACCCCGGCGCATAAAAAACAAAACCCCGACGCGGCTTGGCCGGTCGGGGTTTTTTATTGCCTGCGTGTTTCAGGCCTTGGCGGTCTTGCGGCTGGCCATTGCCGTGATTGCATAACCGATCAGTGCGGCAAGGATCGAGCCAGTCAGGATACCCATTCGGTCCATGCCGGCAAATTCGCTGCTACCCGGCTCAAACGCCAGCGAGCCGACGAACAGGCTCATGGTGAAGCCAATGCCGCACAGAACCGCCACGCCGAGAATCTGCCCCCAGTTGGCGCCGGTCGGCAAGGCCGCGAGGCCAGTCTTTACGGCTATCCAGGTCAGGCCGAATACACCAACGGTCTTGCCCAGCAGCAAGCCGACGGCGATGCCCATGGGCACGTGGTGGGTGAAGCTCTCTACCGTGACACCGGCCAATGAAACGCCTGCATTGGCGAAGGCAAACAGCGGCAGGATACCGAAGGCGACCCACGGGTGCAGGGCGTGCTCCAGGCTCATCAGCGGAGACGGCTCGGCGTTTTTCGTGCGCAGCGGGATACACAGTGCCAGCGTGACGCCTGCCAGCGTGGCATGTACGCCACTCTTGAGTACACAGACCCAGAGGATCAGGCCGACGATCATGTAGGGGCCAAGCTTGATGACGCCCAGTCGGTTCATCGCGATCAGTGTCAGCAGGCAGGCGCCCGCCAACATCAGCGACAGGCTTGACAGCTCACCGGAGTAGAACAGGGCGATGACAACGATCGCGCCAAGGTCGTCGATGATCGCGAGGGTCATCAAGAACAGCTTGAGCGATACCGGGACCCGCTTGCCGAGCAGCGCGAGCACGCCCAGGGCGAAGGCAATGTCGGTCGCGGTAGGGATAGCCCAGCCCGCCACGGCAGCCGGGTTGTCCTTGTTCAGGAACCAGTAGATCAGCGCCGGTACAACCATGCCGCCAATCGCAGCTGCGCCGGGCAGAACCACTTGCGAGGGTTTGGACAGGTGCCCGTCAACCAGCTCGCGCTTGACCTCAAGGCCAATGAGCAGGAAGAACAGCGCCATCAGGCCATCGTTGATCCACAATAGCAGAGGCTTGGCGATTTTAAGCGCGCCGACCTGGGCAACGACAGGCACCTCGAGCAGGCCATTGTAGAGAAAGGACAGGGGTGAATTGTTGACGATAAGTGCCAGGGCGGCTGCAGCAATCAGCAACAGACCGCTGGCAGCTTCCAACTGAAAGAAACGAGTGAAAGTGCTACGCAGAGGCAAGGTCGCTCTCCATCCTGAAATTCAAAAAAGGGATACACCCTAACCTGTGAGCTTAGGCATTAAAACAAAAATTATATTCTTTTTTGTTATAAGCTGTTGCTCAGCATTAGGACGGCCAGCCTAGCAGTCGAGTCGGAAATTTGAGTGCAGCCGTATCTGTCTGTCTTGTAGGAATTTTCCTTATGACCCGCTGGGGTCATTGATCACAACCCATGAGAGTCCAGTATGAGCAACCAACGTCAGTGGGCGCGTGAAGCCATTCGAGTCATTGAAGCAGACTTTCAGCGTAGTGCTGATACTCATCTGATTCCTTTGCCACTGCCTGGATTTCCAAGCGTTGAGCTGTACTTCAAGGACGAATCCAGCCATCCAACGGGCAGCCTCAAGCACCGTTTGGCCCGCTCGCTGTTCCTGTATGCGCTGTGCAACGGCTGGTTGCGCCCTGGTGCGCCGGTTATCGAGGCATCCAGCGGTTCCACGGCGATTTCTGAAGCCTACTTTGCCCGGCTTCTGGGGCTGCCGTTCATTGCGGTCATGCCGGCCAGTACGTCCCAGGAAAAGATCGCACAGATCGCTTTTTACGGTGGTCAGAGCCATCTGGTACAGGACCCCACGCAGATCTATGCAGAGTCTGAACGCTTGGCCCGCGAGAGCGGCGGGCATTTCATGGACCAGTTCACCTATGCTGAACGCGCCACCGACTGGCGGGCGAACAACAACATTGCCGAGTCGATCTTTACCCAGATGCGCTTTGAGCGCCATGCAGAGCCTGCCTGGCTGATATCCAGCCCAGGAACCGGCGGCACTACCGCGACGTTGGGGCGTTATGTGCGCTACCGCCAGCATGCCACCCGGGTGTTGTGTGCTGATGCCGAACGTTCGGTGTTCTTCGAGAGCTATTGCAGCGGTGACCGCTCGTTGCGGTTGGAGTGTGGTTCGCGCATCGAAGGCATAGGCCGGCCAAGGGTTGAAGCGTCGTTTCTACCGCAGGTGATCGATGCGATGGTCAAGGTGCCCGATGCCTTGTCGCTGGCGGCCATGCATTACCTGGCACAGCGTCTTGGCCGGCATGTCGGCGGTTCCAGCGGTACCAACCTGATCGGCGCGTTGGCGGCGGCGCAGCATATGAAGGCTGCGGGGGAGGCGGGGTCGATTGTTGCCATTCTGTGTGACAGTGGCGAGCGCTATGCCACCACTTATTACGATCAGGCCTGGTTGAATGGGCAGGGGTATCAGCTTGACGGCCTGATTGCAGCCGTCGCCGCCTGCGCAGAGCGCGCAGAGCCCCTACCGGAAAGCGTGTTGCACGCTGGTCTGTAGAGCCCCTGTACAGCTGTCGGCACCTGCAATCCGCTTGCAGGCGCCGACGGACCGGATCAGTCGTTGAGGCCCAGCATCTGCCGCGCGACGGCTTCGGCGATACGAATGCCATCGACGCCGGCAGAGAGAATGCCGCCAGCATAACCGGCACCTTCACCGGCTGGGTACAGGCCTTTGATGTTCAGGCTTTGCATGTCCGCACCACGGGTGATCCGCAGCGGCGAGGAGGTGCGCGTCTCGATCCCTGTGAGCACGGCATCGTGCAGGTTGTAGCCCTTGATCTGACGGTCGAAGGCCGGAAGGGCTTCGCGGATCGCTTCAATGGCGAAGTCCGGCAGGCTTGGCGCCAGGTCGCCCAGGCTTACACCTGGCTTGTAGGAAGGCTCGACGCTACCCAGTGCGGTAGAGGGGCGACCTGCGACAAAATCACCGACCAGCTGTGCCGGGGCCTGATAGTTGCTGCCACCCAGTACATAGGCATGCGCTTCCAGGCGCTCTTGCAGCTCAATGCCCGCCAGCGGGCCACCCGGGTAGTCTTGTTCGGGGGTGATACCCACGACAATACCGGAGTTGGCGTTGCGTTCATTGCGCGAGTACTGGCTCATGCCATTGGTGACCACGCGGCCAGGCTCGCTGGTCGCTGCGACCACGGTACCGCCTGGGCACATGCAGAAGCTGTAGACCGCGCGACCGTTCTTGGCGTGGTGAACCAGTTTGTAATCGGCTGCGCCGAGCTTGGGGTGGCCGGCGTATTTGCCCAGGCGCGCCTTGTCGATCAGCGATTGCGGGTGCTCGATACGGAAGCCGATCGAGAACGGTTTGGCCTCCATGAACACACCACGGGCGTGCAGCATACGGAAGGTGTCACGGGCACTGTGGCCCAGGGCCAGAACCACATGCCGGGAATGCAGCTGTTCGCCGTTTTCCAACACCACGCCCTGCAACTGATCGTTGTCGATCAGCAGGTCGGTAACCTTCTGCTCGAAACGAACCTCGCCTCCGAGCGCCTGAATCTCATGACGCATGTTTTCGACCATGCCGGTCAGGCGGAAGGTACCAATATGCGGTTTGCTGACGTAGAGGATCTCTTCTGGCGCGCCGGCCTTGATGAACTCGTTCAGCACTTTGCGGCCGTGGTGATGCGGGTCCTTGATCTGGCTGTAGAGCTTGCCGTCGGAGAAGGTCCCGGCACCGCCTTCGCCAAACTGCACGTTGGATTCTGGGTTCAGTACGCTTTTACGCCACAGGCCCCAGGTGTCCTTGGTGCGCTGGCGTACTTCCTTGCCGCGTTCAAGGATGATCGGCTTGAAGCCCATCTGGGCCAGCAACAGGCCTGCAAAGATCCCGCAGGGGCCGAAGCCAACCACGATCGGGCGCTCGGTCAGGCCTTCAGGGGCTTGGCCCACCGGCTTGTAGCTGACATCCGGAGCGGGGCCGATGTTGCGGTCATCGGCGAACGTGTGCAGCAGCGCGGCCTCGTCACGCACGTCCACATCGATGGTGTAGATGAACAGCAGTTCGGTGTTCTTCTTGCGCGCATCGTAGCTGCGCTTGAACAGGGTGAAGTCCAGCAACTGGTCATCGCTGATGCCCAGGCGTTGCACAATGGCTTCGCGCAGGGCTTCGTCAGTATGGTCCAGCGGCAACTTCAGTTCAGTGATTCGTAGCATGACAGGGTCCAGTATCCCGGCCATGAAAGGGCCGGCAGCTTTGCACAAACCGCCAAGTATAAGCCTTTCATCAGCGCTTCAGGCAGGATAAACGCGCCGACGGTCAGTCGTTGCGTGAACCACCGTAGTAACCGCAGCCACGCAAGGTCTTGCCGTTGATACGCAGCTCTGCACTCAGGTGCTGTACAGCGCCTGTCATGCTATCGACGCAACGTTGCGGCGCTACCCACAGTTCTACGCGTTGGCCATTGGCTTCGCTACTCAGGTTGAAGCGGCCATCGGGCAGTTGTTCTTCCAGATAGGGCAGTGCCAGGGAGGCTTCCTGAGGGCGGTCAAGCACCATGCCCTTGCCACTGACCTTCACGTTCCATTCGGGTTCATGGCCGCTGGCGCGCAAGGTCAGGCGCTTGAAGTTGGGGTCGCTGCAGGCACTGTTGGAGCGCTCGACCCGGTACAACTGGTGTACGTTGAACTGGCCATCGTTGCCGCTGTTACTGCTGAGCGTACCGCGTACGTCGGCAAACAGTGCGCCGGGCTCGCTGGCCAGGGTAGCGGCTTCCTGCAAGAGGCTGGTGTTGCCGCTGTCCTGAACCACAAAGCGGCGGCTTTCTCCACAGGGTTGGAACAGCAGCTTGCCGCCCTCGGCCTTGAGCTCACCCTGCAGACGGGTCATTCCCGCCGTAGAGACCGAGGTCTTCTCGGCAAACATCTGGCAACCGGCGAACAACGGCAGCAGGGCGGCTAACAACAGGGAAGGGGCGACACGCATCGAAAGAGCTCCAAGTCTCTACCGGAAAAGTGTCGCCACGTTACTCAGGCTGGCGCTCAATCTCAAGGGTTTAGCCAACGTGATAGGTTTGGCCGGTCTGCAGGCCTTCTACGCTCTTGGCATAAGCCAGGGCTACATCGGCAGCGGGCACAGGCTTGAACCCGCGGAAGTAAGGGGCGTATGCAGGCATGGCTTCGACCAGCACGTTCGGGCTGACCGAGTTGACTCGCAGGCCGCGCGGCAGTTCGATAGCGGCTGCCTTGACGAAGGCGTCGATGGCGCCGTTGACCAGGCTTGCCGAGCTGCCGGTGCGGATCGGGTCGTGGCTGGTGATGCCGGTGGTGAAGGTGAAGGAGCCGCCATCATTGATGAACTCGCGGCCGATCAACAGCAGGTTGACCTGGCCCATGAGCTTATCGTTCAGGCCAAGGGCGAAGTGCTCCTCGGTCATATCCTCCAGTGCGGCGAAGGTCACGTTGCCCGCTGCACAGACCAGGGCATCGAAACGGCCGGTCTGTTCGAACAGTGACCGAATAGACGCGCTGCTACTGATATCCACCTGGTAGTCGCCGCGGGTGCGGCCAATGCGCAGCACGTCGTGGCGCTGCTCCAGCTCGTTTGCCACTGCCGAGCCAATGGTGCCGCTGGCACCGATCAACAGAATTTTCATCGCACGCTCCTTTGGGGGAATGGCCCAAGTCTACGGTGGATTTTTGCGTCGATAAGCGTGCTAATAGGCAACCTTTTGTTTTTCTATGGAAACAATCCATGAGTGAGCTGGACGATTTGGCGGCCTTCGCTGTCTTGATGGATGCCGGTAGTTTCACCCTGGCCGCAGGGCAGTTGGGGTGGAGCAAAGGGCAATTGTCGAAGCGGATCAGTCAGTTGGAAAGCAGCCATGGGGTGAAGTTGCTGCATCGCACGACCCGTCGCCTGAGCCTCACGGCCGCCGGCGCCATGCTGTTGCCGCAGGCCCAGGCATTAGTCCGGCAGATGAATGGGGCAAGGCAGGCCTTGGCCATGCTTAAGGATGACCTGTCTGGCCCCGTGCGATTGACGGTGCCCGTGTCGCTGGGTGAGACCTTCTTTGAAGGCTTGTTGCTCGAGTTCACCGAGACGCACCCTCAGTTGCAGGTAGAGCTTGAGTTGAGCAATAGCTATCGGGATCTGTTGGGTGAAGGTTTCGATCTGGCGATTCGTACCGAAGTCCAGAGCGATGCCCGGTTAGTTGCCCGGCCATTGTTGGCCATGCAGGAACTGACGTGCGCCAGCCCCGCGTACCTGGAGCGCTTTGGTGAGCCGAAGACCCCAATGGCGTTGAGCGAGCACCGCTGCCTGCTGAACAGTCACTACCGTGGTCGCGAGGAGTGGTTGTATCACCAACAACACGAATTGCTGCGTGTGCCGGTCAGCGGTTCCTTTGCGAGTAACCATTACAGCTTGCTGAAAAAGGCGGCTTTGCTCGGCGTCGGGATTGCTCGCCTGCCGTCTTACATGCTGGCGGCAGAGTTGAGTAACGGCCAACTGCATTGGTTGCTCCGGGACTTTCAGACCCGTAGCACGCCGCTGTTTCTTGTACATCCCTACCAGAGCGCAATGCCGAAAAAGGTTCAGGTACTGGCCGACTACCTGAGGCGCTGGTTTCAGCGTGGCAGTACCGTATTGGGGCAGTTGTGAGTGCGTGGCGTAAGACGGTTGGGCAAAAAAAACGATCCCGAAGGATCGTTTTTTCATTGACCGCTAAAAACGGTTATCAACCGCCCAGGTAGGCATCACGCACTTTCGGATCGGTCAACAAGGTTTCCCCTGTCCCTTCCATCACCACCCGACCGTTCTCCAGCACGTAGGCACGGTCGGCGATCTTCAACGCCTGGTTGGCGTTCTGCTCCACCAGGAACACCGTCACGCCATCACGGCGAAGTTGTTCGATGATGTCGAAGATCTGTTGAATGATGATCGGCGCCAGGCCCAGTGATGGCTCGTCGAGCAGCAACAGCTTCGGTTTGCTCATCAGCGCACGGCCGATGGCAAGCATCTGCTGCTCGCCACCGGACATGGTGCCGCCGCGCTGGCTGAAGCGTTCCTTGAGCCGTGGGAACAGGTGCAGCACCTTGTCCATCTGCTCTTCGTAGTCGCCCTTGGCGGTAAAGAAACCGCCCATGGCCAGGTTTTCCTCGACGGTCAGACGAGAGAACACGCGGCGACCTTCCGGAACCACCGCAATGCTCTTGCGCATGATGCGGGCAGAGTCCTGGCCAACCAGCTCTTCGCCCAGGTAGCGGATGCTGCCGCTGTGGGCTTGTGGCGAACCGCAGAGCGTCATCAGCAAGGTTGACTTGCCAGCGCCGTTGGCGCCGATCAGGGTGACAATTTCGCCCTGACGGATCTCAACATTGACGCTGTGTAGCGCCTGGATCTTGCCGTAGAAAGTGGAAACGTTTTCAAACTGCAGCATTTACGCTTCCCCCAGGTAGGCTTTGATCACTTCAGGGTTATCGCGGATCTGTTCCGGTGTACCGTCGGCCAGCGGGGTGCCCTGGTTGATCACAACGATGTGGTCGGAGATGCTCATGACCAGCTTCATGTCATGCTCGATCAGCAGGACCGTGACGTTGTGCTCTTCGCGCAGCACACCGATCAGTGCCTTGAGGTCTTCGGTTTCCCTTGGGTTCAGGCCGGCAGCGGGTTCGTCGAGCATGAGGATCCGTGGACGGGTCATCATGCAGCGAGCGATTTCCAGGCGACGCTGCTGACCGTAGGCCAGGGTACCGGCCGTACGGTTGGCGAACTCGGTGAGGTTGACCTTGTCCAGCCAGAAGTGCGCGTACTCCATCGCTTCGCGCTCACTGCGGCGAAAGCCTGGGGTCTTGAGCAGGCCGGCGAGGAAGTTGGTGTTCAGGTGCCGGTGCTGAGCAATCAGCAGGTTTTCCAGTGCGGTCATCTCTTTGAACAGACGCACGTTCTGGAAGGTTCGTACTACGCCCTTGCGGGCGATCTGGTGACCGGCCAGGCCCTGGATCGGCTGGCCGTCGAGCAGAATCGTACCCGCGCTGGGCTTGTAGAAACCGGTCAGGCAGTTGAACACCGTGGTCTTGCCGGCACCGTTCGGGCCGATCAGGGCAACCACTTGTTTTTCCTTGACGGTCAGGGCCACGCCGTTGACCGCCAACAAGCCGCCGAAGCGCATGCTCAGGCCGCTGACTTGAAGAATTTCGCGGCTCATCGACGCAGCTCCATGTGAGGACGTTGCATAGGCAGCAGACCTTGCGGACGCCAGATCATCATCAACACCATCAGGGCACCGAACATCAACATGCGGTACTCGCTGAAGTCACGCATCAGTTCGGGTAGCAGGATCATCACAATGGCCGCGAGAATCACGCCCAATTGCGAGCCCATGCCGCCCAGCACGACGATGGCGAGGATGATCGCCGACTCGATGAAAGTGAACGACTCCGGTGTCACCAGGCCTTGGCGCGCGGCAAAGAAGCTGCCCGCGAAGCCGGCGAAGCAAGCACCCAGCGTGAAGGCCGAAAGCTTGATCACGGTAGGGTTCAGGCCCAAGGCACGGCAGGCGATTTCGTCTTCGCGCAGGGCTTCCCAGGCACGACCGATCGGCATGCGCAGCAGACGGTTGATCACGAACAGTGCAAACAGCGCCAACAGCAATGCCACCAGGTACAGGAATATCACCTTGTTGATCGAGTTGTACTGCAGGCCGAAGTAATCGTGGAAGGTCTGCATGCCCTCGGCGGCCTTGCGTTCAAAGGTCAGGCCGAAGAAGGTTGGCTTCTCGATGTTGCTGATACCGTTGGGGCCACCCGTCAGCCCGGTCAGGTTACGCAGGAACAGGCGGATGATTTCACCGAAGCCCAGGGTCACGATTGCCAGGTAGTCACCGCGCAGGCGCAGTACCGGGAAACCGAGCAGGAAGCCAAAGGTGGCTGCCATCAGGCCGGCAATCGGCAAGCAGATCCAGAAGCTCAGGCCGTAGTAGTGCGACAGCAGCGCGTAGCTGTAGGCGCCGACGGCGTAGAAGCCGACATAACCCAGGTCGAGCAGACCGGCCAGACCGACCACGATGTTCAGGCCCAGCCCGAGCAACACATAGATCAGGATCAGGGTGGCGATATCGACCGCACCACGGGAGCCGAAGAACGGCCAGATCAGCGCCGCGACGACCAAGCCGAGGATGATCCAGCGCTGGGTACGCGGCAGGGTCAGGAAGTTGCTGACCTTGGGCGATACCAGCGAGCCTTTCGGCGCGGACCGCATCAGTGCGCTCCACTGCTTGTCGAACAGCACACGCAGGAACATCAGCACCGAACACACGGCGATCACGGTGAGGGTGAGAGGACCAGTGCCCTGAACTTCCAGGTTGATACCGACGATGCTCAGTTTGAGCCCCAGTACCGGGAAGGCCACGGCCCATACCAGCAAGGCGCTGAAAAACGCCGATTTGAGATGTCTGTTCATACTTTTTCAACCTCCGGACGGCCCAGAATGCCGGTCGGCCGGAACAACAGCACCAGAACCAAAAGGCCGAATGCCACAACGTCCTTGTACTGGTCACCGAAGATATCGGCGCCAAAGGCTTCAGCCACCCCGAGCACCAGCCCACCGAGCATGGCGCCCGGAATACTGCCAATGCCGCCCAAGACCGCCGCGGTGAAGGCCTTCAGGCCCACCAGGAAACCGGCGTTAGGGTTGATCACACCGTACTGCATGCTCAGCAGCACGGCCGCCACGGCTGCCAGTGCGGCACCGATGACGAAGGTCAGGGCGATGATGTTGTTAGTGTTGATCCCCAGCAGGTTGGCCATCTTGATGTCTTCGGCACAGGCACGGCAGGCACGGCCCAAGCGCGAACGGGAGATGAACAGGGTGAGGCCGGTCATGGCCACCAGAGTGACCACGAACACTAGAATCTGCATGTAGGAAATCAGGACTTCCTCAGCACCAC
Source organism: Pseudomonas sp. AL 58 (assembly GCF_036348395.1). Taxonomy (NCBI): domain Bacteria; kingdom Pseudomonadati; phylum Pseudomonadota; class Gammaproteobacteria; order Pseudomonadales; family Pseudomonadaceae; genus Pseudomonas; species Pseudomonas sp. AL 58. The sequence goes on along the minus strand of NZ_JAZBQR010000012.1, from coordinate 17,132 downwards.
CTGGGCCGAAGGAGAAACTCCCCGGAATCAGGTTGGGAATGGACTTGTCCTTGGAGTCCTGCGAGAGCAGTACCGTGTTTTGCAGGAAAATCGACATACCAATGGCAGAAATCAGCGGGATCAACCGGTTGCTGTTACGCAAGGGACGGTAAGCGACCCGTTCAATACTGTAGCCATAGGCACTGGTCACGACGATCGTCGCAAGAAACGCGGCGGTCATCAGTAGCGGCAGAGAATCAAGCCCCATCATGGCCAGCCCGGCAAGGACGATGAAGGCCACGTAAGAACCGATCATGTAGACCTCGCCATGGGCGAAGTTGATCATTCCAATGATGCCGTAAACCATTGTGTAGCCAATGGCTATCAAGGCATAGGTGCTGCCAATGGTCAGACCATTAACCAGCTGTTGGAAAAAGTGATAGATCTCAGGCATTACAGCGCTCCTAAAAACCTGATACGCATTTCACTGGTGGGGGAGCCCCGTGTGGTGCCTTGTGGTCTTTGGCCACTTCGGTACCAGCACCTGCCAGCGAACCGCTGGTGACGGTTTTAAGATTTTCAGGTGAACCAGCTCCCGGATCGCGGGAATCAGGTCCATGAACCTCGTAAAACAAAGCCCACTGCTCGCACAGTGGGCTTCTTAGTCAATGGTCAGACTGGGTTATTGAGGCGAAACTTCGGTTTTAGGTTTGCCGAAATGCCATTGGTAGACCACGAATTTGAAGTCTTTCAGGTCGCCTTTGTCGTCGAAGGACAGGTCGCCCGTCGGGGTCTTGAAGGTGCCCGCGTGGATAGCAGCAGCTACCTTGGCAGTGTCTTCGCTCTTGGCGGCCTTGATGCCTTCAGCAATCACTTCTACAGCCGAGTAGGCCGGGAACACGAACGGGCCGGTCGGGTCCTGCTTCTTGTCGGCGAAGGCTTGTACCAGTGCCTTGTTGGCAGGGTCCTGATCGAAGGATTTCGGCAGGGTAACCAGCAGGCCTTCGGAGGCGTCCTGGGCGATCTGCGAGATGGAGTCGTTGCCGACGCCTTCTGGGCCCATGAACTTGGCGTTCAGGCCTTTTTCCTTGGACTGACGCAGGATCAGGCCCAGCTCTGGGTGGTAGCCGCCGTAGTAGACGAAGTCGACGTTGGCTTGCTTGAGCTTCTGGATGATCGAGGAGAAGTCCTTGTCGCCAGCGTTCAGGCCTTCAAAGACGGCAACCTTGGTGCCTTTCTCTTCGAGGGTTTTCTTCACGGCGGTGGCGATACCTTCACCGTACTGCTGCTTGTCATGCAGAACGGCAACGACCTTCGGCTTCACGTGGTTGGCAATGTAGTTGCCAGCCGCTGGACCCTGGGCGCTGTCCAGACCGATGGTGCGGAAGATCATCTTGTAGCCACGGGAAGTGATATCCGGGCTGGTGGCTGCCGGGGTGATCATGATCACGCCTTCATCTTCATAGATGTCGGAGGCAGGTTGGGTAGAGCTGGAGCACAGGTGGCCGACGACAAACTTGACGCCATCGTTGACCACTTTGTTCGCTACGGCCACGGCTTGTTTAGGGTCGCAAGCGTCGTCGTATTCCTTGGCTTCGAGCATCTTGCCGTCGACGCCGCCCTTGGCGTTGATCTGCTCAATGGCCATTTTGGCACCGATGAACTGCATGTCGCCGTACTGAGTGACCGGACCGGTCTTGGGACCTGCGATGCCGATCTTGATGGTATCGGCGGCAAACGAATGGCTGGCAACCCCGGCCAGAACCATTGCGGCAAACAGCTTGGAAATCTGCTTAGTAGCCTTACTCATAGTGCTCCACTCATTCTGTTGTATTTTTTATAGTCCTGGCGGCCAAAGCTACAGGACCGGATCAGGTTCTCCGTCGAGGCCTCGCCTCATACCGCAGACCCGAATTTCCCCGGCCTTACCCCCGGCAACTGTACCGGTACAGTGTAGAGCGCCGCTTCATCGCTTGAAAAGCGGGCTCGCAGAGGCAAAACCTGGGCGCGTCGCTTAATTGACTGAAAGTTATAAAAAAGCGTCTTCAGTTTTGCCCTATATGTCGGCAATCCTTGGCTTTTCCTGCACTCACCGATCAATTGCTTATTTGAAACTGGGTTTTCTGCAAAAATACCGGCTTTTAGCAGCCGAATTATTTCTGGTAGGAACCCATGACTGATGAAGTAAGCACCCTCTATGCCAAACTGCTCGGCGAGACCGCGGTCATTGAGTGGAAAGCACTGGAGCGTTTTTGGGCCAAGGGTGACCTGATTTGGGTCAAGCCGACACTGGACCTGATCGAGGTCGCCGAGGCGATGGCCGAAAACCGGGGCGAAGCCTTTGCTGCATGGCACGCTGAGGGTGCTGTCGGCAAACTCTCTGATGAGCAGGCGCTAGACCTTCAGGCGCGAGATCCGCAGATATGGGCGGTGGTGGTTTCCCCCTGGATCGTGATTCAGGAAAAACCGGCGCCCTGATTTGGTGCGCAAAAATGCACAGTGGCTCATGGTTGGTGCGCGGTACTGTTCAGCCGGGGTGACACTTGGTAACAGTCCAGCGACTTCAAGGGGTGTCGGTAACAGTCCGTACCGATTGATAAGAGCCGCTTTGCGGGTGAGGAAGGTCTGCGCAGCCATCGAGGCTGCGCAGATCTTGGCGCCGGCGAAACCGGGCCCTGATCACGGGTATCTCAGTAATCAACCTTGCCCGTATGGGTGTTGAGGGAGATAACCCGTGTCTTGCCAATCCGGTGACGGTAAATTTCTCGCAGGTATTTCACCGCTTTCTTCACGCATTCGCGTGACAGCCGGATGTCGTTGATCGAGACAAACTTGCTCTTGTCATTGATCAGCTCACGGTACTTCTTCTCATACATCGGTTTGATCGCGTACCAGTTGGTATCGAGGATCTTGGCCGGATTCTCGAACTCGTTGAGCAGCTCATCGATGTGGTTTTCGTCGAAGTGATCGCTGGTGATGAAGTCGAGCATGGCGTTGTCCAGCGTATCGTCGAAACGGTACGGGTTACGCGCAAAGCAACGCTTGATGAAGGCCACGATCAGCGTCAGGAAGTCGTCCGACAGGCACGGGCTCTTGGCGATCAGGGTGGTCAGCGACAGGTTGGCGGAGGCGCCGATGACCAGCGCATAGCGCTTGAGCGTCGTATTGGGGAACAGGCTGTTGAGGTGGGTCTTGAGCCGGTTCAGGTCCATGTAGGAGAGCTTGTAGTCCTTGGGCAGCGAGACGATCGAGACCACCGATGAGCAGTTCTTGAAGAAATGCAGATCATGCAGTGCCGCTGCGTCATAACCTGAGGTCTTGTACTGCTCCAGGGCTGCGCGGTAGCGCTTGGACTCAATCGGCAAGAGGCTGATGCCTTCAATGGCCTGGGTCTGCTTGTTGAAGTGCGGTAAGTCGATGGAGCGGAAAAACAGGTCGTCGATATCCAGGCGAGGCTGCTCTTTCTCGAACACCTTGAACTTGTCCGAGCTCGGGGTCTGCTGTTCCGGTACCACTGATTCGGCGTAGGCAATGGCCACCGGGCCTGCCAGGCTCATGAACAGGTCATTGGCATCCAGGCGGATGGTTTCGCCAATATCGATACCGGCGCGACGGAAGTAGGCCTGATCGTAGTCGGTGGTTACCGCCTGGGCGGTAAGGATGTTGAAGATCTGCTGCGAGATGTACTGGTTAGCGTGCTTTTCCATCGCATTGACATCAATGTTCTGGATAGTGCCGTCATCGCTTTCTTCTGCATAACGCATGATGTCGTTGGAGATCAGCATCATCGCGTTCCAGGGGCGAATACGGCCCATGACACTGGCTTCGCTGCTGTCTTCATTGTCGAAGTTGTAGGAGAAGTCCCATTCTTCCGAGAGATACTTGCACAGCAGGCGTCCGGCGTTGATGTGCAGGGCCTCGGACATCTCGCTACGGTGGTCGGAGATGTTCGGCAGTACGCAGATACCGCTGGTGAAGATCGGCTCAAAGACGAACGAGTGTCCGCTCTTGCCGTCATTCTCGTCAGCCGGTTTGGTGTCGAACGTCTTGTTCATGTAGGAGTACTGCTGGGCCAGGCCGAACTCCGAGGCCATGCCCGAGCCGGTACCACCACCGGCGCTGAAAATGTAGAAGTACAGGCGCGACTGGTTGGCTTTGATGCCACAGGAGTCGATCAGGTACGAATGGATCAGCTTCCAGTCAGTGCTGGAGAAACGCTGGGTTTCCTTGTTCAGGATGATCTTCGCCAGGTACTGACCCAGGATCGGTGCGTTACCGGCGCCCCCGGCATGAACCTCAGACAGGTCCATGATTTTCATTTTGCTGTAATCGCGGATAAAACCGCTGGTCTCGCCTTTGCGCGAGAAACGGATGCGCCCGGCGATGTCTTTGTCCAGGTCGCCCAGCATCACCAGTGGTTCAACCAGAAAGACCGGTTTGCTGCTCTTGTTCTGCACCAGACGCAGGTTGTTGCGGATCCATCGCGCCGGGCTGTAGCTGATGTCGTTGCTGACCCTTTCCTCGTTGTTGAACTCATTGAGGTAGAAGGTGCGTGCGTTGTAGACCAGTTCTGCGACGTCCAAGGCAATGTTCGAGCCGCAACGGCCCAAACCGATCAGACAGACCGATGGGAACTGTTGATCAAGGCGCAGTTGGCTTTCATCTTCCTGATGTGGGCTTGGCGGAAAGACCAGGTCGCGCAGGCCGTCGAGGTTGTCGAGGATGCGCTGGATGTCGGTTTCTGTGTAGTACAGGTACTGCTGTGGGTTCAGCGTGCGAGTGCCGTAGTATTCCCTAGACCCTGTAGCAGTGTACGTGGCAGTAGACGACATCAGTTCGGAAACCACATTGGCAGGAGTGTTCTTGGAAGTCATTGTGTGCCGTGTGCCTTGGGGGGATGGCTGTTCAAAGGGAACATCATAGAGTACTCACGGAACCGGTTGTGCGGGTTTAGTCACGAGCCGTCTGTGTGAGTCCTGGGATTTTCCCTAAAACTCTGTAGGTAAATTTTCTGTTTACGCCTGCAATCTTGATCGTCCAATTGCGCAACTTCTTTAATCAAACTTTCTGGAGTGTTTCATGAGTGTTGCACGACCTTCGTTGGGGTTTGCTGGTATCGGTCTTATGGGGCTACCCATGTGCAAGCGGCTTTTGGCGGCCGGCTACCCGTTGACGGTGTGGAATCGTTCACCGGAAAAGTGTGCAGACTTGGTTGCCGCGGGGGCTCGCCTGGCCACTACACCTGCCGAATTGTGCCAGTACGCCGATGTCGTGATGCTGTGTTTGGCCGACACTGCGGTGGTCCGTGAGGTTGTGTTTGGTGAAAACGGCGTGGCCAGTGGCGCCAGGGCCGGGCAGTTGTTGGTGGATTTTTCCAGTATTGAGCCTGGTGCCACCCGTGAGATGGCTGCCGAGCTGGCGGCGCTCAACGGCATGAGTTGGCTGGATACACCTGTGTCAGGAGGCACACCGGGCGCTGAGGCCGGCACCCTGGCGATCATGGTCGGCGGTGCTGCGCAGGACCTGGCGCGGGTGCAGCAGGTTTTACTGACCCTGGGCCAGCGTGTTACCCATATGGGGCCGGTTGGAGCAGGGCAGGTGACCAAGGCGTGCAATCAGATGATTGTTGCCTGTAATGCGTTGGTGATCGCTGAAGTGGTAGCGCTGGCCGAGCAGTCTGGGGTTGATGCACGCCTCATTGCCGAAGCCCTTGCTGGCGGTTTTGCCGACTCCAAGCCCTTGCAGATTCTCGCGCCGCAAATGGCCGAAAGCCATTTTGAACCGGTCAAGTGGCATGTGCGCACCTTGCTCAAGGACCTTGATACTGCCGTCAAGTTTTCGCGTGAGCAGGGTTCAGCTACGCCCATCAGCGGGCTTGCTGCCCAATTGATGCGTCTGCATGGTAGTCAGGGGTACTTGCAAAAAGATCCGGCAACCCTGGTGCAGCTGTATCGGCGCAAGGACTGATACCAAGGCCGGCGTCTACAGCACACTGTTCATTGTGCTGTAGACGCCGGGTTTGCCAGCAAGACGTTCCGATACCGATCAGCCGGCAACCAGTACCCGGATGGCTTCCAGGCGCAGTGCAGCTTTTTCGAGCATGGCCAGGCCATCTCTACCTTGCTTGCGCAGGGCTTCGATTTCGCTGTCGCGTACGCTCGGGTTGACGGCCTGGAGGGCGGTCAGGCGTGCCAGTTCTTCTTCGGTCTCGGCAGCCAGGCGACGCTGCGCTTCGGCTACGCGTTCGGCATGACGCGGCATGATCTTGGCTTCGCCTGCGTTGATCCGTGGCGCCAGCACATCGCGCTGAGCCTGGATGAACTTGTTTGCGCTGGCCTTGGGCACACTCTCCAGTTGGTCGTTCAGGGTTTCAAACGAGACCCGCGCGGCCAAGTCGTTGCCGTTGGTGTCGAGCAGGCAGCGCAAGGCGGCTGGTGGCAGGTAGCGGCCCAACTGCAAGGCGCGTGGCGCTACCACTTCGCTGACGTACAGCAGTTCAAGCAGCACGGTGCCAGGCTTGAGCGCCTTGTTCTTGATCAAGGCTACAGCGGTGTTACCCATCGAACCGGACAGGACGAGGTCCATGCCACCCTGCACCATAGGGTGTTCCCAGGTGAGGAACTGCATGTCTTCCCGCGACAGCGCCTGATTGCGGTCGTAGGTGATGGTCACACCTTCGTCGTCGCCGAGCGGGAAGCTGGCGTCGAGCATCTTCTCGCTTGGCTTGAGGATCAGGGCGTTTTCCGAATGGTCTTCGCTATCGATGCCAAAGGCGTCGAACAGGGTTTCCATGTAGATCGGCAGGGCGAACTGGTCATCTTGTTCCAGGATCGCCTCGACCAGTGCCTGGCCTTCGCCGGCACCACCGGAGTTGAGCTCCAGCAGGCGGTCGCGACCGCTGTGCAGCTCGGCCTCAAGGCGCTCGCGTTCGGTGCGCGCCTCAGTGACCAGCGCTTCCCATTGCTCGACATCAGTGTCTTCCAGCAGCGGCAGCAGGCGCGGGCCGAACTGATGCTGCAGGGCGTTGCCGGTAGGGCAGGTGGCCAGGAAGGCATTCAGGGCCTGGTGGTACCACTGGAACAGGCGCTCTTGCGGGCTGTCTTGCAGGTACGGCACATGCAGTTCAATGGTGTGCTTCTGGCCGATACGGTCCAGGCGGCCAATACGTTGTTCGAGCAGGTCCGGGTGAGCGGGCAGGTCGAACAGTACCAGGTGGTGAGAGAACTGGAAGTTGCGGCCTTCGCTGCCGATCTCTGAGCAGATCAGTACCTGAGCACCGAATTCTTCGTCGGCGAAGTAGGCGGCGGCACGGTCGCGCTCCAGGATGCTCAGGCCTTCGTGGAAGACCGTAGCTGGAATGCCGGAGCGCACACGCAGGGCGTCCTCCAGGTCCATGGCGGTTTCGGCGTGAGCACAAATCACCAGAACCTTGACCCGCTTGAGCATCTTCAGGGTATCAATCAGCCAGTCGACCCGTGGGTCGAAGTGCCACCAGCGTTCATCTTCGCTGGTGTCGCCTTGGGCCTGGAATGAGACTTCCGGGTACAACTCGGCATGTTCGCCCGGCGACAGCTCCATGTATTGATCGGGGCAGGGCAGCGGATACGGGTGCAATTGGCGCTCAGGGAAGCCCTGGACTGCGGCACGGGTGTTACGGAACAGAACACGGCCGGTACCGTGACGGTCGAGCAACTCGCGAATCAAGCGGGCGCTGGCCTGTGTATCGCCGTCGTTGACCGCCGCCAACAGGGCTTCGCCCTCGGCGCCCAGGAAGTTCTGGATGGTCGCGTGGGCCTTGGGTGACAGGCGGCCTTCATCGAGCAGCTCCTGGACGGCTTCGGCTACCGGGCGATAGTGCTCGCTCTCGGCGCGGAAGGCTGCCAGGTCATGGAAGCGGTTCGGGTCAAGCAGGCGCAGACGGGCGAAGTGGCTGTCCTGACCGAGTTGCTCAGGGGTTGCCGTCAGCAGCAGAACGCCTGGAATAATCTGGGACAGTTGTTCAACCAGCGCATACTCAGGGCTCACCTGATCTTCGTGCCAGACCAGATGGTGGGCTTCGTCGACTACCAGCAGGTCCCAGCCCGCGGCAAACAGCGCATCCTGGGCTTTTTCGTCTTCGCTCAGCCACTCCAGAGCCACCAGGGCCAGCTGGGTGTCTTCAAACGGGTTGCTGGCATCGCTTTCGATGAAGCGCTCGGCATCGAACAGGGCAACCTGCAGGTTGAAGCGACGACGCATTTCCACCAGCCACTGATGCTGGAGGTTTTCCGGTACCAGGATCAGCACGCGGCTGGCACGGCCCGAGAGCAGTTGGCGATGGATAACCAGGCCGGCTTCGATGGTTTTGCCCAGGCCCACTTCGTCGGCCAGCAGAACCCGTGGCGCAATACGGTCAGCAACTTCGCGGGCAATGTGCAACTGGTGGGCGATGGGTTGGGCGCGCGCACCACCCAGCCCCCACAGTGACGACTGCAACTGACGGCTGGTATGTTCCAGCGTGTTGTAACGTAGCGAGAACCACGGCAGTGGGTCGATTTGCCCTGCGAACAGACGGTCACTGGCCAAGCGGAACTGGATGAAGTTCGACAGCTGGGTTTCCGGCAGGGTGCAGGCCTGATTCTGGCCATCCAGTCCGTGGTAAACCAGCAGACCGTCGACATCATCGACCTCACGCACGGTCATCTTCCAGCCTTCGAAATGGGTGATCTGGTCACCAGGCGAGAAGCGCACCCGTGTCAGTGGCGCATTGCGCAGGGAGTACTGGCGAGTGTCGCCAGTGGCCGGGTAGAGCACGGTCAACAAGCGGCCGTCCTGTGCCAGAACGGTCCCCAGACCTAGCTCGGCTTCGCTGTCGCTGATCCAGCGTTGCCCCGGTTGATACTGCTGCGCCATACTGCCTGACTCCCGCCATGAAAAGCCGACTATCTTAACGGATAGGTCTCTGTAGACCAAAGAGTCTAGCAACTTCGTCGACGAAATCTGCCGATGCTGCATGACCCGCAACAGAAGGACTGTCTTGCCATGTCTGTAAAGCGCTTGTGGTTACTTCGTCCTTTCATCGTGAGCGGCCTGGTACTGCTTTCAGCCTGTGGACAGGGCGGCTTTGAAGTGCTTGCACCATTGCCCGCAGCGCAGATTGATGCGCTGGGTGTCGACGCCCCGTTGAAGACGGTGCATTTTCGCGACAAGGACGGTGAGGGCTTGCTGGTATTGAGCCGTACCGACGGCCAGGCAACCGACGAAGAAACGGCTGAGGATGTCGATAAAGTGGTGTTGATCGCGACACTCTATGGTCGAACGACGGCCGATGAACCGTTCAAGTCGCGCTGGCAGATCGACAACGAAACCACCTGCGCTGGCCTGGACCTTGATGTCGGGTTCTACCCGGATGTCACGGAGGTCAGTGACCTGAACAATGATGGGGTGGCGGAGTTGACGATCGCTAGCCACGCCTTCTGCGGTGGAGGTATCGACCCTCACGCTATCATGGTCGAGTTGCGTGAGGGGCAGGCGTATTACGCCATCGAAGGGCAATCGCTGGTAAGTGTGCCTGGTGACGGTTCATATGGGGGTGAGCGCAAAGACAGCCCGTCGTTGACGAATGCCCCCAAAGTACTGCGTGATCATCTGGAGGCTGTCTGGAGCAAAGTCTACAAGCGCCCCTGGAGCCATATCGACGGTGGTGACGACAACGCGGCTCAATAGCGGTGCCAGCCGCCCAGGCTATACTGATCGTTCAGGACGCCCATCTCATCAGGCGCGAATGTGCTCGTCTCGGCTCAAGGTAATGGGGTTGCGGCCGACACACTGGCGACAGGAGACCCACCCATGCTGCCGCCTATCATCCCGCTCAGTGCTGCGCCCGTAACCTCGCAACTGGACCCGGTCAAACCGACGCCGGACATCCCTCCCGTGGTGCCAGCCCAACCGAGCTCCGGTGATGGCAGCATTAATCTGAAGCAGCGTGACCCGGAACAGGACACCTACTTAATGCGTGAGCAACAGCGCCGCCAACAGCGTCGCCGCAGAGATCACGACGAGCAGTACGATGCTGTACCGGGCGACGAAGTCAATGCCGACAATACGGTGCCGGTGGCGCCGCTGATAGGTGAGCAGCCACGTCAGGGGCTGCTGGTCGACATCGAAGTCTGAAGAAACACCGCTGTACTGGTCAGCGCGAGCCTTAGCCTTCATTATTGCCACTTCTGCCGTCAGCGTTTCGAGCTAACCATGAGCCAAGACAATCTGATCGACTTCGGTGCCGAGCGTGCCAAGCGCGTTCACGACCTCAACGAGAAGCGCCTGAATGAAGTCCGTCAGGCATTTGAACAGGCCATGCCGTTGGGCAAGGGCAAGAAAAAGCCCAAGGGCAAACCCAAGAAGCGTTGAAAACTTGATGCAGGTCAACCCTGCACCTGCCTCGCCCCCAGCTCTGGTGGGCGCTATTGACCTCGGTCAATTTTCCCTCCCGCCTTATTCGCTAACTTAGGCCCCATCAAACAGGTGCAGGCGAATGGAGGCCGATATGTTCTTCGATAATGTGGTTATCGCTGGCGTTGTGACAGTCGGGCTGATGCTGCTCTTCTTCGCGGGCCTGGGCATTTTCATCTGGAAGGATTCGAGCAAACGCAAATCGCGTTGATTCTTCCGATACAACGAGCACGCAAGGCATTTAGGGCGACTTCGGTCGCCCATTTTTTTTGCCTGAAAAAAACCAGGCGCTCGCGCTAGCACGCTTCTGTAGACATGGGTATCGCTTGCAAGGTCGGCGGGCAAGTGGGTGATGATGGTACGGAAAAAAACTGCTGGACGAACAATAGTTAGCTAGCTAATAATCTGGCTCTGATTCATTGCCGCTTAACTGTCTATCGTTAGATTACTGTTCATCAAGGTTCGTTTCGTGCCGATCACTTTGCAGGCCCTGTTGGCGCCGGACATGCGCGCTGTGCAATTTGCCCTGAAGACGCTTCTGGGCGGTGGGCTGGCGCTTTGGCTAGCGTTGCGTTGGGGGCTTGAGCAGCCTGCCTGGGCATTGATGACAGCCTTTATCGTTGCCCAGCCGCTATCAGGAATGGTGGTGCAGAAGGGGTTGGCCCGTTTGCTGGGGACCCTGGTTGGCACGGTCATGTCGGTGTTGTTCATCGGCCTTTTTGCGCAGACGCCGTGGTTGTTCCTGTTGGCCTTGGCCTTATGGTTAGCACTGTGTACGGCCTGCTCGACACTGTTGCGCAGTGCTTGGGCTTACGCCTTCGTGCTGGCCGGTTACACCGTGGCCATTATTGCACTGCCGGCGGTTGATCATCCGTTGTTGGTGTTCGATCAGGCCGTGGCACGTTGCACCGAGATTTGCCTGGGCATCGTATGTGCCACCCTGACCAGTGCGCTGCTCTGGCCATTGCGGGTTGAACAGCAACTGGCCGGGCAAGCGCGTCAGGCATGGGTGAATGGCATGCAGGCCGCGAGAGCTTCCCTGATCGGCGAAGAGCAGGACCGTAGAGAACTGCTGGATATTCTTGGGCGCATTGTTGCGGTCGATTCGCAGCGTGAACATGCCTGGTTCGAGGGGCATCTAGGGCGTGAGCGGGGGCGGGCCATTCGCGGCTTGAGCCAGACGTTGCTAGTTCTGCTGCGTATAGCGCGTTCGGTGCGACGCCAGTGGCGACAGCTGGATGAGCGCGAGGCAGCACAGGTGGCACCTTGGTTCAGCAAGGTTTACGAGGCCCTGGCAGCGCCGGATCTGGCTAGCCTGTTGCTGCTGCGCCAACGTGTTTGGGAGGCTGCCAGTGATCAGGCGCGCAGCTCTGCAGAACACTACTGTCTGGCCCGGTTGACGCTGTTGCTGGATAAGATCATGAACGCCACCGTGGCGCTACATGCGGTTGAGGAGGGTAAGGCGCCGGCCGACCTGCCTGACAGCCTGGCAGTGCACCGCGATCTACCGTTGGCATTGTTGTTCGGTTCGCGCAGTGCGCTGGCGTTCCTGGCGATGGCCAGTTTTTGGCTGGCCACTGGCTGGCTATCAGCGCCGGGTGGCTTGGTGCTGACCTGCGTGGTCTGCAGCCTGTTCGCCAGCCGCGAAAATGGTGCGCAGATCGGTCTGAGCTTCTTGCGGGGAATGCTGCTCGCTATTCCGACAGCGTTTTTCGTGGGGCAAATCCTGCTGCCACAGTGGAGTGGTTTCCCCATGTTGTGCATGGCGATGGGGGTGCCGTTGTTTTTCGGCGCGCTAGGTATGGCCAATCCGAAAATCGGCGCTACGGCCACCTCGTACAGCCTGCATTTCATCGTCCTGGTCGCGCCACTCAACGCCATGCATTTTGATGTGGCGGTGTTCCTCAACAGTGCCCAGGCGATGATGGTCGGTGTCGGCGCTGCAGTGTTGGCGTTCAAACTGCTGGTGTTACGTGATCCCGCCTGGCATGGCCGCCGTCTGCGGGCTGCGACGCAGAGCGACCTGGTGCGCTTGACCCGGCGTGATCTACGGGATGCGGAAACCTGGTTTGGCGGGCGTATGGCAGATCGTCTGCTACAGATGGCGCGACACTACGCCGCGTTGCCGGTGCAAGCACGTGAGCGCTGGGACGATGGCCTGCATGGGCTGGATATCGGTGATGAGTTGCTGCACCTGCGCATGTGTCTCGAGGTTGCCCAAATGCCTTTGCTTCAGGCTCAGCGTGCGTATCTACAGCAGCTTGAGCAGGTGCTGGTGCTGGGGCCAGGGGCTGGTCGTGAGGGACTACTGGATGAAGCCAGTGCGACTTTTATCGCGGTGTTGCAGCGACAACCGTCAAGTGACCCTCTGCGCCTGGCGATAGGTGCTGTACTGCAACTGCAAAAGAGCTGGGGCAAATGGTGCCTTCGGCAGGAGGAACTGCATGGGTTTGCGTGAGTGGGCAGTGGGCGGCGTGTTGCTCAGCCCGTTTTTGGTGTACGTGCTGTTGGCCTTGCTGCTGACGGGTGTGCTGCGTCTGCTGCTAAGGCTGACCCCTTTGGGCAGTTGGGCATGGCATGAGGCGCTGTTCGATTGTGCGTTGTTTGTTTGTATCCTGACCCTGATCACGCGTGTGCTCGGGCCTCTGTAAGGAGTTTGACCATGCGTGCTTATGTCCGTGTTGCCGTGACCTTGTGTCTGGTCGTTGTCGCGGTGTTTGCCGGGCTTGAATTGTGGCGTTACTACATGCTGACACCCTGGACCCGTGACGCAAAGATTCGTGCCGATGTAGTCATCATCGCCCCGGACGTTTCCGGGTGGGTGCGAGAACTCAAGGCCCATGACAACCAGGCGGTCAAGGCGGGTGATCTGCTGATGTCGATTGATCGGGACCGCTTCGAGGCGGCACTTGAAAAGGCCAATGCGGTCGCCGAAACCCGCCAGCATCAACTGCGCTTGCGCGAGCAGGAAGCTTCACGTCGTGCGGCACTGGGGCCGCAAGCGATCAGTGCCGAGTTGCGCGAAAATGCCCAGATCATTGCTGCTGTTGCTCGTGGTGAACTGCGTGAAGCCCGGGCGGAGGTAAAGGCTGCCGCGTTGAACCTGGCGCGTAGCGACGTTCGGGCGCCCCGCAGCGGGCACATCACCAACCTGCGGCTGGCTGAAGGTAACTACGTCAACGCCGGCCAACCGGTAATGGCACTGGTGGATGATTCGACCTTCTATGTCCAGGCCTACTTCGAAGAAACCAAACTGCCGCGCATCAAGGTCGGAGCGCCGGTGAAAGTCTGGCTGATGAGCGCTGGTGAGCCAATGCAAGGCCATGTCGAGAGCATCAGTCGCGGCATTACTGACCGCAACGCTACCCCCGACAGCCAGTTACTGGCCGAAGTCGAGCCTACCTTCAACTGGGTGCGTCTGGCCCAGCGCATTCCGGTGCGGATCAAGCTCGATCAGGCTCCCAAGGACGTCATCCTGAGTGCCGGCATGACTGCCAGCGTTCAGGTTCAGGAGAACTGAAGTTTCAGTGCTATGGGGGAGTGGAGGGTGACACGCCCTTACCCGGAATACAGCGCATCAAAAACCTTTTCCGACGCAGGCTTATTTCCATTAGGCTAAGTCGCATCAATTCCCCAGCAGAGGGAACCTCGGTGTTTTTTCCGTTGCCAGGCGTGCCATTCCTTTTCTGTATCAGTGAGGTTGGACATGCACATCACGTCCCAGGACATTTGCGCCGCAGCCGATCAGCTCAAGGGCTTCGTCGGTTTCAATCGTAAGCTCGATAAGCACATCGTGCGATTCAGCGAGGACTCATTTGGCATGGACGTGGCTGAAGACAGCATCACGCCCAGCAGTGAGTTCGTCTGGAGGCGCAGCAGCGATGAGGTCATGACACTGGGTCGTGATCTCATCGAGGTGTTGTTGGCGCAGAACATCGACGAGCGGCTAAACATCAGTGAGCCTCTACGGGTCTATCTGCGGCGTAACGATCTTCCAGAGATCTCGGCGCGGCGCCGCATAGTGGCTTGAGTGTTCTGCCAAGGACAATGAACGCGTCTATAACCGCCAGCGATCAGGTCAATACGCACGGGGAGATGCCGCGGGCCTCAGGCTAGGCTAACGCTGGCGTATGTCGTGCAGCGGCGAAGCTGACTTGATTGCGGCCGTTGTTCTTGGCGCTGTAAAGCGCTTTGTCGGCTTCATCGAGCCAGCTCACTGGGTCGTCGAATGTTTCGTGGCAAAGGGCCAGGCCAATGCTCAGGGTGATGCGCAGATCGGGTAGCTGCTCGTTGCGGTAGGCACTGATTTTTTCGCGCAGGCGTTCCATGATCTGAACGGCTTGCTCTATGTCGATGTTTGGCAGGATCACGCAGAACTCATCGCCCCCATAGCGCCCGGCCAGGTCGTCTTCACGCAGGTTTTTCTTTATCTCGGTGCCCAACTGGCGCAATACACAGTCACCGACGACATGACCGTACGTGTCATTGATACGCTTGAAGTGATCAATGTCGATAATGGCAATAACTGCTTGCCGACAGTCCTGCTGGCATCTCTGAAACTTGAGCTGTAGGGCGTCTTTCCACGAACCATGGTTGAGCAGGCCGGTCAGGCTGTCGGTGCGGCTCAAGGTACTCAAGGCACGCTTGTGTTCGGCTAGCTTGATTGCCAACTGGTAGCAGACGCCTCCCACTGCCAGCGGGTAAAGGGTGAGCATCGGCAGGCAGGCATAGACCTGCAGTGAGGTGCTGTGCAACTGAAGGCCGGGGCCGAACAGGGCAATAGACACGGCCATGCCCGTACCTTGAGCCAGCAGCCCTGACAGGCACAGACGCTTGCCGCCAGCGGCCACATTGTTCATCGTCATCATCGAAAGGATGGTTACGCTGGGCAGCGGGTTGAATTGCATGGTTGCGGCCCAGAATCCACCCATCAACGAGTCGACCAAGAGGTTTCGGCGTTCAGCGTCGTAGGGTGTTCTGGATCTCAATGCGATTCGATAAGCAATGTGCGGCCAAGCCAGGCCGTTGATAAACAGCAGCACCCAGACCCACGGCGCAACGGAAACACTGCCCAGTGCTGCCCAGACACTGAACAGGCCGATCCCCAGGCCGATGATGCGTGGCAGGTAGATTCGCCTGACAAATGATGTCCCTTTCCCGTGTTGGTGTTCCGTCATAGTCGTCGATCTTTTTTGGGGCGCCGTTTATCGCATAATTTGCATGAATATTGTTGAGTATTCGGTTGCGATTGCGGAGTGGCTTTACAGGCCATTTCACGGTTGCTACGGGTAGCAACACAAAGTAATGGCCTTTTGATGCGGAGGGCGCGCTACTCGCTGCTCTCACTGGCATCGGCCTGAGCCCAATTGGCACGCCACAACTGGTTCAATGCCTGGTCGACGGGAGTGGTGAACACGCCCGCGTTACCTGCAATGTAGCCGGCTTTCCAGAACGCGTAGCCTTGGGTGAAGTCCGGTACGGGCCCTTTACCTTTAAGTGACGTAACGCTGGCCTCAATGGCCGACCTGGCGAAGGGCATGTGTGGCATTGCACTGTAGCTACCCTGAGCGCGGGCGTTCGGCATTTGGAACCCATCGACGCGAACATGCAGCACGTCGCCCATGTCGGGGTAGTGTTCGACCTTGAGAATGGTCAGGGTTGAAGCCTGTTCGTTGGGCCGGGTTTTATAAGACCAGATTTGGCCGGGTTGAAAGTCTTGAGCCAGAACACTGCTGGAAAGCAGCAAGGCGGCGAGAGCGACGTGCGGGTAGCGCATGACAAATCCTTTTGAGCATGAAAAACAGAAGTAAATCGCAATGCTTATCGGCACGAAGTTGATTGACTGTAATCAGCGTCGACACTGATGGCACCGACGCACGTGTTGCATTGCTATAGTGTGTTTCAAACCTCGACGTTCCGGGATGATGCTATGTATGCCGCCTATCTGCAGCCTTTGAATGACCGTGAACTGGGTAGGCTGGATGACCTCCTGCTCAAGTACGGCAACGACGATGCAATACAGACCCTGTCCGAACTGGATGGCCTGTTCGTTGCGCTGGCTAGCTCGCCAAGTGCATTGATGCCAAGCCAATGGCTGCCTGAAATCAGTGGTGGGCGAAAGGTGAAGTTCAAAAAGGAGGCCGAGGGAGAGGCTTACTACGCGCTGTTGCTGCGACATATGAACAGTATCGAGCAAAGCCTGCAGGATGCTACCGACCGGTTTGAACCGCCTTTCCTGGGCTGCAGCGAGGGAATAGGTGTCGCAGACATGATTGAAGACTGGTGTTTCGGTTACATGCGCGGGGTTCAGCTTGCGCAATGGCCAGAGCTACCGGTAGAGCAGGCAGCCCACCTGGCCGCTATTGAACTGCACGGCCTGGAAGAAAACCTCTCCAAAGTAGAAGCGCTTACTAAAGAAGAGCATTCCGCGTCGATCGAACCCATTGTTGTCGCCGCTCGCGCCTTGAATGGCTATTTTCTGGCGCAGCGCGCTCCAGAAGACGGCGCCTCGTAGCCGATCTGATTAACCCCTTCAGCGGCGGGGCGGCTTTGTTGTCACGGCTGTTGCCGGAGAGGAAAGGTCGGGCTTTCCAGATAGCTATATAAGTAGCGATTCTTCTTTTTGCGGCGTTTCCAGTATTAGTGCTTGACGCCCCGTTTCATCTCTCTATAATGCGCACCTCTTCCGGCGCAGTCGAAACGGAAAACTCCTTGATAATCAA